>CAXUFU010000085.1:0-8706 GCA_964250275.1 uncultured Chthoniobacterales bacterium
CAACGTGCGCGGCTTGGAACTGCTGCTGCAAGAGCTGGGCCGGCGCGGCTGGCGTTGCGTCCTGCCCCGCGCGGACCAACTGCGTTGAGCTGGGTTGCTGTCGCCCCAGCGCGACTTCCAAAAAGGTAGGGATGGGTCTCCGACCCGGTCCCTGACTGTCTGCGGAACCGTGCCCGTCAATTGGGGCGCCCCGTCAATTGGGTTGCCCGGCCCCGGGCATGCTTGGAGCCGACGTGTACATCGCCGTGGGCGGCTACGAGACGCTCAAGCCGCAGTCACGCGACAAGCACTACCAACACAGCGACGACCTGGTGCGGGACGCCCAAGAAGTTTGCCAGGATTTTAGCCTCTCGCCACGATCCCGGCTTGAAGGTGCAGGTGCAAGTGTTCGAGGGAGAGGACCACCAGGCCATGGCTCCCATCGTCTTCACCCACGGTTTGCTCCACGCGCTCAAACCGGTGCAGTGAAGGCGGGAGCGTTCATCTCGGCATCGTCCGCCCTGTCAACACGATTGAACCTCTTTGCGCGGTAGACTTCGAGGTCCGGCTTCTCGCAGTCGATGCACTCGATGAAATAATTGCGCTCCTGCCACATGATTTCGAGGTCGTACACGCAGAAAGAGTGCCGCGTGGGATCTTCGATCCAGCCGGACGAGGTGAGCACCGAAACCGAGGTAAAAAGCTCGTTGTCATTGCCCCACCAGGCGAGGACGAGGTAGGCCATGCTCGCGCCGTCGTGGAACACCGCGAAGGACGGGACGGTTGACCAATCGACGACGGGCTTCTGCCGTTTGGCTTCGGCGAGGCGAACGAGGTAGGGACTTTGATCGACGGGCTGGCCTTTGGCCGAGATCGTGTAAATTTTGATGCCGCTGGGGTCGGCCCAACCTCGATGACTCTCGATTTTTCTAGGGCGGAACATGGCTGTCGTAATCTGCCACTCGTTCGTTCCGCAACACGCCAGACAGTCAGGGACCGGCTCAGGAGAGCCATCCCTACCTTCCAGTTTTGGAGTCGCTGTCGCGACGCCGGAACGGAAGGCTGCCTTCAGCTTTTGGGCAGCTTCTCCAACTGATCGATAAACGCCTTTGGCCCGCCCTCCTGATACCCTTCGAACTCACCCACTTTCTTCCCGGCGGCATTGAGAACCACGATGGTCGGAAAGCCCTCGACATCATACTGTTTTTGCAGTTGGTCGTTTTGCCTTTTGACGTCCGCCGGCAAGGATTTCGCGTGCGGGAAATCTACTTCCACCAATTCGAGGTGCTGCTTGGCGTACTCCTTAAATTCGGGGGTCGAAAACACATCCTTATCCATCTGCAGGCACCAGGTGCACCAGTCGGACCCCGTGAAATCCAGCAGCACGAGCTTGTGCTCGCTTTTGGCTTGTTGCAGAGCCTGCACCTGATTTTCGCTCCAGCCAGCGGTCGTCTGCGCGTGCGCGGTGAGCGGGGCGCCCGGGCACAAACCGAGGGCCGCGGCGAAAGTGAGGAAAGCAAAAGCGGGAAACATTTTCATGAACGAGGCGAGGCAAGGCGAATCCGCTAGCTTAGTCGCGAGGACGGGTTGGCACAACCCGAGCCCATGCCCGGATTTCTGTGCCACCCGTTGCACGCCGGCGAAGAGCCGATTTTGATTTCCGCGCGCCCTCGGATCTGGCACGGTGAGGCGACCCGGCACCTCGCTCCGTTTCCCCGAAATCCGGCGCCGCGTCTGCTTTCTATGGATTCCCCTCCTGCTCATTTCCGCATCCTGGCCATCGACATCGGCGGCACGGGCCTCAAAGCCACCGTTCTCGATGAGGACGGCAACCTGCTGACCGAGCGCGTGCGGGTCAAAACGCCGCAACCCTGCGGGCGGGAGGCGTTGCTCCAGGCCATCTCCGGTCTGGCCGTCTCGCTGGAGGGGCTGAGCTATAATCGCGTCGCGGTCGGCTTTCCCGGAGTGATCCGCCGTGGGGTCGTCTTGACCGCGCCCAAGCTCGACCAGGAGGACTTGCACGGGTTTGCCCTGGCCGATGCGATCTCGCAGCGCCTGGGACACCCGACGAGGGTGATCAATGATGCCGACCTGCAAGGGCTGGCGGTGATCAAGCGCCAGGGCGTCGAAATGGTGATCACGCTGGGCACCGGGCTGGGTTCCGCGCTGTTTGCCGACGGCCAATTGGGACCGCACCTGGAACTCTCCCTGCATCCCTTTCGCAAAGGCCAGACTTACAACGATCAACTCGGCAACGAGGAGCTCAAGCGGGTCGGCCCGGAAAAGTGGAATCGGCGCGTGCGCAAGGCGATCGTCAACTTCCGCACGCTGACGGACTTCGATCACCTGTACATCGGTGGCGGCAACGCGAAGCTCATCGATCTGGCGCTGCCACCGGACATCGAGATCGTCAGTAACGAGAATGGCCTCAAGGGCGGCGCCTGGCTCTGGCGAATGAACCAGGAACCGGAATAGCCGCCGGCTCAGGCAAACAGCGCGCGATCCAGGGCCCGGTACTGGATGGCTTCCGCCAAATGCGCCGAGGCGATCGGGGCGCCGCTGGCGTCCAAATCCGCGATGGTGCGCGCGACTTTCAGGATGCGATCGTAGGCGCGAGCGCTCAGGTTGAGTTCGCTCATCGCCAGGCGCAGCAACTCCGCACCCGCTTCGTCGAGCTGGCAGAAGCTCTTGATTTGGCGCGGCTTCAACCGCGAGTTCGGCCCTTTCTGGCGCTCCACCTGCAACTGCCGGGCGTGCTCGACCCGGCCGCGGATTTGCTCCGAAGCCTCTCCCGGCTCGACGCTCGCCAGATCGCTGTACTCGATGCCTGGCACCTCCACGTGGAGATCGATCCGGTCCAGCAGCGGCCCCGAGATGCGTTGGCGATAGCGTTGCACCTGCAATGGGCCGCAGCGGCACGTCCGCTTTAGCGATCCATAGTAGCCGCACGGGCACGGGTTCATGGCCGCGACCAGCATGAACTCCGCCGGGAACGTCATCGAACCGGACGCGCGCGAGATGGTCACCTTGCCGTCTTCGAGCGGCTGGCGCATGACTTCCAGCGTGGAGCGGCGAAACTCGGGCAGCTCGTCCAGAAACAGCACGCCGTGAAGGCAGACGCTGATTTCGCCGGGGGCGGGTTGATTCGAGCCGCCGATCAGGCCGGCATCGGAGACGGTGGAGTGCGGAGCCTTGAAGGGCGGCGTGCCGACCAGCGGCCGGCGCGCATCGAGCAGGCCGGCGATGGAGTGGACCTTGGTGACCTCGATGGCTTCAGCGAGCGTCAGCGGCGGCATGATGCTCGGGATGCGCTTGGCGAGCATGCTCTTGCCGGACCCGGGCGGCCCGATCATGAGCAGGTTATGGTTGCCCGCAACGGCGACCTCGATGGCGCGCTTGGCGTGGGGTTGGCCTTTGACGTCGGAGAAATCGGTATCGTAATGCTGCTGGGCGCTGAAAAGCGCACGGGCGTCTTCGCGCACGGGTTTGAGGTCGTTCCCTTCGCCTTTGAGGAACTCGATGACCTGGCGCAAGCTCTTGACGCCATAAACATCGATACCTTCGACGAAAGCCGCCTCGCGCACGTTGATTTCCGGCACGAAAATGGCGCGTTTGCCGCGGCGCCGCGCTTCCAGTGCCATGGCCAGGACGCCGCGCACCGGGCGGACCATGCCGGTCAGCGCCAGCTCGCCGGTCAGGCAATAATCCTCCATGCCGCCGAGCTGGATTTCCTCGCCCGCGGCGATCAGCCCAACGGCAATCGGCAGATCGAAGCTGGGGCCTTCTTTTTTGATGTCGGCCGGCGCGAGATTGATGGTCGTGCGGCCCCGCGGCCAGTAGTAGCCGCTGTTTTGCACCGCGGTGGTGACGCGGTCCTTGCTTTCCTTGACCGCGACATCCGGCAGCCCGACGACGACGATGACGAGCGTGCCCGAAGGCGCGGCGTTGACCTCGACCTCGACTTCATAGGCGTCGACCCCTAGAACCGCAGCCGAGTAGACCTTCGCCAGCACGGCGAAAGCATGGGGTAACCGAGCCGGGGAAGTAAATTGAAAATGGTGCGTTGCTGCAAGAAGCAGCCCTTACTGAACCACCGCGAAGCGGCTCCAAAAAAAGGTAGGGATGGGTCTCCGACCCGGTCCCTGACTGTCTGGCTTCGCGCTCCATGTAGATGGCGAGACCCGATCTTCCGAGACGTTGGCCAGACAGCAAGGGACCGGCTCGGGAGAGCCATCCCTACCCTTTATTTTTGGAGGGCTTCGCCCCCGCCTAACCGAGCATCGGCATGATCAAGTCGAGCACCTTCAAGTAGACCCGATGCTCGCCGCCGTGCACCAGTTCCGACGAGACCAAGTCCGCCAAATCGACGGCGCCGATCGGCAGCACCTGCTGCTCGCAACGCCCGTACGCGCCGACTACGGCCTTTGTATTCAGGAAGCTCGAAGCCGGCTCGTGACTGACGCTAAACTCACTGCCGTCGGAAGCCTCCAACTTCACGCCGAGTAAACCCGCGCCTTCTCCTTCGAGAAAAGTCACCGCGATCGTTTGGCCCGAAGGTCCGTGGAAGCTCGGATCTCCGGCGGGTTCAGCGGGCGCTTTCCAATCCAGTTGCGCGGCCAGCCAGCCGGTCAGCAACATGGCGGCGAGCCCGGCATCCGCGCCGAAGGAAACTTCCAGCCTGGTCAGCTTGGCAAACGCGGCGGGTGCACCTTCCAAGTCGAGGAACTGGGCCAGCGCCAGCCGCCAGCCGCGTAGACGCGTCCAGTTCAGATCCGCCAACACGGTCCCGAAACCGGTATGCCCCTCGATTTTGCGCACGATCTCAAACTGCGCCACTGGGTCGGGCCATTCCGCGCTGTCAAAAATCAGGCGGTCGACCCAAGCCATCAACCGCTCGTTTGGCGCGGCGGAGAACTGGCCTTGCCGCCACAGGTAGAGCGGCAGATCGCTGTCCAGATGCGAGAAAATAAGATTTGGCGTCAGCCCCAGGTTGCGCGCTTCGCCCTCCAATTGAAACGCAATCTGTTCGGAACAGCGTTGCTTGGCACCCGACTTTGAAACCTGGCAATGCGCGTTGACCCAGGCGCGGATGCGGCGTTCGGTCGTCTGCGGCTTGGCGGAAATCAAGATGGCGCGCAAGGCGTGCTGCCGCGCGACCCGCTCGATCAACGCGGTGTTCGCCCGCAGCGAATGCGGCGCGTCACTGTAAATCACCAGGTTCAGCCGCGAAGCGCGCGTGGCGTTCCCCTCACCTTCCTGCCAGAGCTTTTTCAACTCCCGCTGGATTTGGCCGATCTCCACCGTGAGACCGGCGCCAAAGAATTGCTCGGTGGTTTCCGCGGGCATGGCTGAGCTTTGGTAAAAGGAGGAGGAAGGGCCCGTGGGCACGATCAGAGGCGGCGCCAACTGCGCCCGTCGCGCTCAATCAAATCGTCGGCTTCCTTGGGTCCCCACGAACCTGCGGCGTAGTCGTACAACCCCGGCGCCTGGCCAGCAGGCGCCTGCCAGGCGGACTCGATGGCATCGACAAATTGCCACGCCTGCTCCACCTCGTCGCGCCGGGCAAAAAGCGTCGGATCGCCGCTCATCGCGTCGTGCAAGAGGCGCTCGTAAGCCTCCGGGCTGGCTTTGCCAAAGGCGGCGCCGTATTGGAAATCCATCTTCACCGGCTCAACCCGCAGGCTCGCGCCCGGCAGCTTCGACTGGATGCGCAGCGAGACGCCTTCGTCCGGCTGAATGCGAATGACGAGGACGTTCGCGCTGGCGCCGTCAGTTTCCTTGTTGAAGAGAATCGACGGAGCGGCCTTGAACTGGACGGCGATCTCCGCGCTCGACTTCGGCAGCCGCTTGCCAACCCGGATGTAGATCGGCACGCCGGACCAGCGCCAGTTATCGAGCAGGACGCGCATGGCAACGTAAGTGTCGGTATGGGAATCGGGTTTGACGTTCTGTTCCTCTTTGTACCCAATAACGGGTTGCCCGTTGATCGCACCGGCGGTGTACTGGCCGCGCACGACGTTGCGGCCCACATCCGCCGGGCCGCCGAGCGGACGCAACGAGCGCAGCACCTTGACCTTCTCATCGCGTACGCTGTCCGCGCCCAGGCCGGTCGGTGGTTCCATGCACACGAGGGTGAGCAACTGGATGAGATGGTTTTGCACCATGTCCCGCAACGCGCCGGAGGTCTCGTAATAGCCGGCGCGGCCTTCGACGCCCAACGTCTCGCTGGCCGTGATCTCAATGTGATCGATGTACCGGCTGTTCCAGATCGGCTCGAAGATGGCGTTGGCGAAGCGCAACACCATGATGTTCTGCGCGGTTTCCTTGCCCAGGAAATGATCGATGCGGTAGGTGCTGGACTCTTGAAACGCGTCGCTGACGACTTCGTTCAAATGCCGCGCACTGGCCAGATCGGTGCCGAAGGGTTTTTCCACGATCACCCGCGACCAGCCGCCCGGCTGGTTCGACCGGTTCAAGCCGGATTTTTTCAGGCGTGAAATGATCGGCTCGAATTGCTCGGGGCCTGCCGCCAGATAGAACATCATGCGGCCGCCGTAGGAATGTTCCGAGTCGAACTTGAGCAGGCGATCCTTCAGGTAGCCGTAATCCTGATCCTGATCGAACTCGCCGCGGTGATAGTAAAGATTCTGGGCGAAGTTTTTCCAGACCTCATCCTGGACCGGCTGCCGGGAAAATTTGCGCACGGCTTCCTCCATTTCCTCGCGGAAGGATTCGTCCGTCTTGGGCCGGCGCGCGAAACCGATGACGGCCATCCCGGGCGGAAGATCGCCATCGGCCGCCAGGTTGTAGAGCGCCGGGATGAGCTTGCGATGCGTCAGGTCCCCGGTCGCGCCAAAGATCACCAGAGAACATGGCTTCGGCTGGGGCCGATTGGATAGTCCCTCGCGCAGAGGGTTCGAAGAGTTTTGCATGAGGTTACCACACCGGCAGGTGCCGCTCGGAATCGGGAGAAAGCCCGAACTTGGTTGGCTTGGCCGCGCCGGTAAGGGGGTCGCGCGTAGAACTAGGGCAGAGGATACTGCGCCGTCAACGCCGTGACCGACCCGCGCACCTTGGCCAACGCGCCCGGATCCCGGCCGGCGCGCAAAGCCTCGTGGATAAGATCGGCGATCTCCATCATCTCCTCCTCTTTCATGCCGCGCGTTGTCACGGCCGGGGTGCCCACGCGGATGCCGCCGGCCTTAAAGACGCTCAGGGTATCGAAGGGAATGGCGTTCTTGTTTACCGTGATACCCGCCTGATCGAGGATCTCGGACGCTTCCTTGCCCGTTTGGTCGAACGGCCGCAGGTCGATGAGCAGCAGATGGTTATCCGTGCCGCCGCTAACCAGGCGATAGCCGTTTTTCGCCACGCGCGCGGCCAGCGCCCGGGCGTTCAGCACGACCTGGCGCTGATAGTCCGCGAACCCCGGCTGCAGCGCCTCGTGCAAACACACCGCTTTGGCGGCGATCACGTGCATGAGCGGGCCACCCTGGATGCCGGGGAAAACCTGCGAGTCGATGTCCTTGGCGTATTTTTCCCGGCATAAGATCAGGCCGCCGCGCGGACCGCGCAGGCTCTTGTGCGTGGTGGTGGTGACAAAATCCGCGTGCGGCACCGGGCTCGGGTGGACGCCGCCCGCGACCAACCCAGCGATGTGTGCCATGTCCGCGAACAGGTACGCGCCTACGGAGTCGGCGATCCGGCGCATGGCGGCGAAATCGATGATGCGCGGATAAGCGGAAGCGCCCACCGTGATCATCTTCGGGCGCACGGCCTCGGCCTGTTGGGCGAACGCCCCGTAATCGATGCGTTCGTCGTTGGGGCTGACCCCATAATGCGAGACGGCGTAGAAGCGGCCGGAAAAGTTGGCCTTGTTGCCGTGGGTGAGATGGCCGCCGTGGGAGAGATCCATGGTCAGGATCTTGTCGCCGGCCTGCAGGACGCTAAAGTACACGGCCATATTGGCCTGCGCGCCGCTGTGGGGCTGCACGTTGACGTGTTCCGCGCCAAAAAGCTGCTTGGCCCGATCGATGGCCAGTTGTTCGATGACATCGCAGTTCTCACAACCGCCGTACCAGCGTTTGCCGGGATAGCCTTCCGCGTACTTGTTGGTGAGAATGGAGCCTTGCGCCTCCCGCACGGCGCGCGAGGTAAAATTTTCGCTGGCGATCAGCTCGATATTTTCGTCCTGGCGACGTTCTTCGGCCCGGATGGCGGCGGCGATGGCGGGATCGGTTTCGGCCAGGGACGGGCGTTTGGAGGAAAGGTGCATGGAGCTGGAGGCAGTGGTGAATTTGGAGGTACGCGCCGGCGCGGCGCGGCGCAACGTGACATCGGCGTCACCAGACGCCGGCGGCGCGGCGCCCGGACCGTCGAGCATGGGCAGCAAGCTGGGCAGGGCTGCTTTGAGCACGTCGCGGCAGCGGAAGTACACGTGGCGGCTTTGGCCGATGGGATCAGGCACGTCGAGGTCGTCGCTTTCGGCGTTGCCATCGAACTCGCGCACCAGGAAGGCTTTCTCTACAGCACCGGGGAAGAACATTTGCAGCGTCTCGAGGTGGCCGCGCGTCATGGCGAAGATGAGGTCCGCGCGCTCGACCAGCGCTTCGGTGAGCGGCTGGCTGCGCACGCGCGAGATATCGATGCCGTCTTCCGCCAGTGCCTCGACGGCATACGCGCTGGGAGGCTGGCCGTGGGTGGCGTTCCCGCCGGCGGCAGCCCCCG
>CAXUFU010000086.1:0-8691 GCA_964250275.1 uncultured Chthoniobacterales bacterium
TGGCGAGCGGTATACGACCGAAGACAACCGCGTTCAAGTGTTCTACCTGCGGTTTTGAAGTGGCGCCCTTACGGTCGGCGAATTTTCTGGTGCCTTTCAGTGCCGATGGGTGTTGGTTCTTTGCCGCTGTCTCGCTGTAGCTGGTCGTTGGCGCCGGCAGCTCTCGCCAGGGAGCATTTCAGACATGAACAGTTTTACCGAGTCTGCGCCCGCGCCAAAAAGAACCGCCCAAACTTCGTCTTCTCGTCGCAGTCTGATTGGGCTCGACGGACTAAACTTTCTCATGGCCGACGTGCGGGACGGGCTTGGACCGTACCTTTCGATCTATCTCAAAAGCGGACAGCACTGGCCAGCAGGCCGCATTGGCGTGGCGATGGCTGCCAGCAGCATAGCTGCCGCAGTCTTTCAAATTCCAGGCGGGCTGTTGGTGGACAAGCTCACGGCCAAGCGGTCGCTTGTGGCGGCGTCCGGCTCAGGCGTGGCGGTGGGCTGCCTGCTCATCGTGGCGTATCCTGCATTTTTCGCGGTGATCGCGGCGCAAATCCTCATCGGCGCCGCCAGCGCCATCATCCCGCCGGCACTCGCAGCCTTGAGCCTGGGTCTGGTGGGACGCGCAAAGCTCGATGCGCGAATCAGCCGCAATGAAGGCTTTAACCACGGTGGCAACTTCGCGGCCGCTACCCTGGCTGGAGGGCTGGGCCAACATTTCGGCTACCACTGGATCTTTTATTTGGTGTGCGCCTTCGCGGCTGGCTCGGCCGCGGTGGTCAACTTGATTAACCCTCGGGAGATTAACTACGAACTGGCACGCGGCGGGGAGGGGCCTAGTGCGCACGGCAAGCCTGATCAGCCGTTGGCATTTCTGGAACTCTTCAAGCGGCGTGGGTTGGTCCTTTTCCTGGTCTCCGTGGTGTTGTTCCACTTCGGCAATGCGGCTATGCTGCCGATGGCGGGCCAAGTGCTCGCCAAGACCCACCCCGGCTCCGATGTCATCGCGCTAAGCGCCTGCATTATTGCTGCCCAGTTGGTGATGATTGGCGTGGCGGCGGCCGTTGGCGCGGCCATGAAACGCGGCGTCGGGCGCAAGCCTATTTTCCTGGTCGCCCTGTGCGTTCTGCCAGTGCGCGGCGTGTTGTTCTGCTTCACTTCAGACCCGATTGGAGTGGTGGCCATTCAGTTGCTCGACGGCGTCGCAGCGGGCATTTTTGGGGTCATTTCCGTACTCATTGCCTCCGATCTGATGAAGGGCACGGGGCGCTTCAACCTCGCGCAAGGGATGGTGGCGCTGGCTGTCGGCCTCGGCGCGAGTCTCAGCAACGTCGTGGCGGGCTACGTCGTGCAGAGCTTCGGTTATCGGTCGGGTTTCCTTTCGCTCGCGGCGGTGGCACTGGTGGCGCTGGCGTTCTTTTGGATTCTAATGCCGGAGACGCGGGACAACGACGACGAGGAAAAGCGGCCTGCAGCGATCCGTGATCGGGCGGATTCGAAGGGTTGAGCAGCCAGCTCGTGGTACTCCAGTGCACCTCTCTAGCCTATCTTCCATTCCCCTCCCGGCAGCCGCCACGTGGTTTATCGCGGCTTTGACGATTGCCGGCGTCCTTGGGCGTCCGTGGAACTCGCCCGAAGCGATCTGGGCTGCCGCGGGTGCGATCGTCTTAATCGTCTGCGGCTTGCTGCCCTGGCGCGATGCGTGGTACGCGGTAGGCAAGGGTTTGGACGTTTACCTCTTCCTTGCCGGCATGATGCTACTTTCCGAGCTGGCGCGGCGCGAAGGCGTGTTTGACTGGTGCGCGTCCGTCGCCGTCAGCCACGCCAAGGGATCACCGGTGCGTCTGTTCTGGTTGATCTACGGGGTGGGAGTGATTGTCACGGTCTTCCTTTCCAACGACGCCACCGCGGTCGTGATGACCCCGGCCGTGCTAGCGGCGACCAAAGCGGCCCGGGTGGAAAAACCGCTGCCATATCTGTTCGCCTGCGCCTTGGTTGCCAACGCCGCCAGCTTCGTGCTGCCTATTTCCAATCCCGCGAACCTCGTCCTTTTCGGCGGTCACATGCCTCCTTTAGCCGAATGGCTCAAGCTCTTTGGCGTCCCATCCGTGCTTTCCATGGTCGCGACCGCGGCGGCTTTGTTCCTCGTGAGCCGCCAGGACTTGGCTGGGACGGTGGAGGAGCCGGGCGAGTCCGCCAGGCTTTCCGCCTCCGGCAAACTGGCGTTGGGCGGCATCGGGCTGGCGGTGGGTGTGCTGCTGGTCGCCGCGGCGTTCCGGGTGGACCTGGGTGCACCGACCCTGGGCGTAGCGGCGGTGGTGCTGGCCCTGGTGATGATGCGAGACCGCAGAGCACTTTGGGACACGCCCAAGAACGTCTCCTGGAGTGTGCTGCCATTGGTGGCGGGACTTTTCGTGGTGGTCGGGGCGGTCAACCGCGTCGGTGCGCTGGACGCCAGCCGTTGGGCGTTAGCGGCGTTGGGCAAACTGCCCCCGTGGCTGGGCGATCTTGCGGGAGCGTTCGGTGTCACGGCGATTTCCAACGTCGTCAACAACCTGCCTAGCGGCCTGATCACAGGCAAGGCGGTCGTACAGAACCACGTTACAGAATCGTTGCGCAACGCACTGCTGATCGGTGTGGACCTCGGCCCGAACCTGTCGGTGACCGGTTCGCTGGCAACGATCCTTTGGCTCATCGCGTTACGACGCGAGCGGCAGGAGGTCAGCGCGTGGTCGTTTCTAATGGTCGGGCTGGTGGTCACTCCCCCAGCGTTGGTACTTGCGGTGCTTGCATCGACTTTCCTTTAGGTCAGCCCCTGGTTTCTGCCGCCCAAGCCCACCGCCGAAACGGCACGGAGATCATCCAGCCACCTCCTTGCCTTCAACCGTGTCAGCCGCACCAACCAATTCAATCCATCCACCTCCTACGAACCCGGGCATGGGCATCCTTGGGACGGATATTAACGGTCCGCGGCAGCCGACGCCCAGGCAGGCAGATCGGAGCGGGACGCGTCTACACTCTCCAGCACTCGTCCAGTGGCGCTGTCGCAACGTTGGAATACCGTCGGGCTGGAAGATCGTCCAGAGCGCACAACCACTTCACTGCCACCCTTGAGGAAGTTCCACCCTGCGATGTAGTCGAAAGGGGCGATCATCCTCACGGTTTGCCCACGCTTGCGGAGAACCAAAGTGCCGTTTGGCTGGAAGTCGTAGTTACCGGATGGCGTGGCTTGATAAACGGTCCAGCCGACGGTTCCATCTGCCGCGACCTGAGCTTGGCCGCAGTTTCCTCTCGTTGTCCAGGCATCCTGCATGCCATCGGGGTAAGTCACCTCGATGTTGCCAATTTGCTGTGCGCCGAACGTTTGTTGACCCTTAGCCAGGATAATGTCCACGTTTACCGGCCGTTCTCTTCGCACCGGCCCAATTTGCCCTTCGAGGGCATTATCTGCTAATTGTCGCCGGGGCGGCTTCGGAGGCGCGGTAACCTTGTAGACGGTGCGGCCGCCCGGGCTGCGCATCTCGGGGGCAGGAACAACGGACGGGAAAGCGGTTACCGGTGCAGACGAGGGTTCTTTGCGAGCGAGCTCCGTCCTGAGCAGTCTGCCAACAAAAGAATGGTCACTCTGAGGCCCGCTATGCCAGTATTTTACGGCCAAACCGCCGCTGGCGATTAGCGCCCCTGCCATGAAGGCGGCAATAACGCCGGCATCAAACGATTCGTGCCAACGTCGGGCGTTCGCCGTCGCTGATCGTGCTGGCGCGAGCGCTGGTTCACTTTGTGATAAGGTCAACTGCAGTGGAGGTAAGTCCTCAAGCAAAGCAGTAGAAGACTTTCTCGCGTCTGCGATCGCGATATTTCTTTCCCGATCATATTCCCGGCGGAGATTGGCATCGTGTAGAACCTCATAAGCCTGATTCAGCAATTGGATTTCATCTTTGGCGCGGGAAAAATGCTGATCTGCGTGGCCGCCAGCCAAGTCCAAAGGACGAAAGGTTCCCAGGAGGAACTGGTATTTTTCGTTGATCGCCTCTGCGTTTGCGTCGGGCGCCAGCTTCAAGATTGCGTAGTAGTCAATCATGCTTCACCTCCACCTACGAAGGCCGCTCGAAGTGTAAATACCGCACGCTGGCTAACGCCACTTAGTTGCATTCGCATACGATTCTAAAGCCAAGATCGTTGCTGAGATGAGTCGGCAAATGGCAGCCGCGCGTTGTCGCCTTAAGACTTGATAGCGGCGTCTTCCAACTGCCTCCACGGCAAACCCGGTGAGTGCCGTGCGGCGGTCCGGTCGGGTTCATCCGCTCAGCGCCCTGATAGGGGGCGTAGAAATCCTGACACCACTCCCAAACGTTGCCAGCGAGATCCTCGACTCCGAAAAGGCTGGCGCCGCGCGGATACTCGCCGACGGCTGAGGTGCGGATGTCGCTGACGTCCAAACTTGATTTGTTCGACGCTGCCATGGCGTCGCCACGGGCAAAGTTAGCTAGATCGTTGTGCTCGGCCTCTTCGCCGCCAGTGTTAGGACGCCCCCCTTTGCCCACCAGCGACACTGCCTTCAACAAACTAATCTTGAGCGTACTCGCCCAAGGGTAGGTTCGGCCTTCGGTGCCGCGAGCGGCATATTCCCACTCGGCTTCGGTTGGCAGCCGGTATTTCCTATCCTCGCGCGCGCTCAGCCATTCACAGAACCTGACAGCGTCAAAGTAACTCACCAAAACGGCCGGATGAGCGTCGCGGGCCGGCAGGTTGCGCCGCGTTGCGTGAGATGAGTCGAACGCTTGATACTGCTCACTGGTAATCGGATGGCGTGACAGGTAAAATCGCCGGAGGGTCACCCGCGTGGCGGGCAGTTCGTTTTGAGGCGCTTCGGGCGAGTGGCTGCCCATTAAAAACCTGCCCGTTGTAATCAGCAGCATCTCGGCGCCAAGGCTGTTTGCAAAAGCCGGGAAACGCCGCCTTTCGGCCTCGGGTGACAACTGTTCTCGCGGTGTAACGAGCCGCGTCGAGCGCGCGGGAGACATCGCACTGAACGCCGTAATGGTAGGCGCCAGCGCGACGGGACTTGACCGTAGCTCGGGCAGCCGCCGAGCGGACGCAGCCGCAGAGCTGGACATTGCGCCGAGATATTCTTCGACCAAGTCCTCCGCTTCGCGCGGGTCCAGGTCGAGTTGCTCCGCCATATCGGCGAACCCGTCGCGATGTTCCAGCGTGATGGAAGCGGCGTCCAAGCCGGAAAGCTTGAGCATGCGCCGGTAGGCTTCCTGGGGGTTTGCCTGGCGGGAGCGGCGAGGATATGAGGGGGCCGTTGCTTGCGCGGTGGCCTGCGACAACATTGGCGCGGGCGCAGCCGGCAGCTCTTGTTCGTCGGCCTCGCGCGTCGCGCCGGTGCGCTCCAGGCTCTCCTGGATAATCTGCGCCGTATCTTTGGCCTGGAGACCCAGCACGCGGCTGAGTTTGTTCAGATTGACCTCCGCTTCCTTGGTCAGCACCTGGTCGGCCAGCGCAAAATCCAGGAACTTCTGAAACTCGAGCAATGCGCCCTGGCGCCGCTGCGCGGCCAGCACTGCATCGATTTCCATCCGCCGCTGGGGGTCCAGCAACTGCGCGCGCGCTTCGGCGATGTGGAATGGCGCCGTATCCATGCCGCCCCGCAGCAACTGAGCCAGAGGATTGCTCGGCTGGTGTTTAAGGGGCAGCTTCTTTTGCCACCAGATGAGCAATTGCCGGCTATGCTCCTCGATCAAGTCAGCGCTGGGATGCGAATCGAAGGACAAGCAGAGCCGTTCATAAGCGTCCGGAGAGTCATAAAGCTTCCACCCATCCCATTTACGGGGATCATCAGGGAGCGGTGATGGTAGGGCCATACTTCGGGGGGGCGGTAAAGCTAGAGGAGCGCAAGTTCCAAGCGGAGAACACTGATCCGGGCCGGGTCGCGTTGGCTGGGGCAACCTCCAGGCGAGACTTAAAGCAGGCGGCGTACCGGTGACTGCCCCCCTCTTGAGCGCGCCGCCCTCCCTTTTTCCGCTCCTGGCAGGCGCCGGCCCCGCCGCGTGAGAACGGGGAGGTATGTATTTTGCTTTGTCCTGTGACATCTGGCCTCTTCTTTACCCGCCCAAAATCATGTTCGCGACTACCGGCACGACGATGCTGAAAGCCGGGTGCTGCCCGCGTTTGCCTCACTGGCGGGCGGCGCAGGGAGGATTTTCCGTCCTGGAGGCTGCAGTCGCAGGCGCGATTGCCGTGATTCTGCTGGCGGGGCTCTTTGTTTTAAACTCGGACGTGATGCGCCTGCTTCGCTCCTCAACCGAAGCGGCCAACGCAAGCCAGCACTTGCAAACTCGCGTTGAACAAGTGCGTTTGGCCAATTGGAATCAGCTCACCGATCCAACTTGGGTGCAAGGCACCCTGTTAGCAAACCCAACGGATGCTGACAGCAACCTGTCCGGCCTTTCGGAAACCTTTACGATCACGCCCTACCCCTCCCCATGCTCCTCTCCATCCAACGTTTCGCCTCCGCCGCCTTTCACCGTTACCCGCCAAGCGGACGGCAGCACCAGTGTTGCTCCGTCGGGCTACGGCTATTCAACCGTACTCGCCAATCAGGAAATGCTCCGCATTGACCTCGCCATCACGTGGCCCAGTTGGGGCCGCACGCGGACCCGCACCCAAACCACGCTTATTTCGCCTTGGGGAATCAGCAAGTGAACAGGTTAAAGGTTCGTGCCAGGCGAGGACCAGTCTGCCGCCGTCCGCATCGGCAAGCTGATCAGGCCTTCACACTGGTTGAGGTGATGGTAGCCGCAAGTATGTCCGCCACTATGTTGGTGGCCATCCTATTTGCGTTGATCAGCCTGCAACATAGTTATTCCGCCTCGGAAGCATTTGCCACCGGTCAGGCGGACCAAGCCCGCTTGCTCGACTATTTAGCACTTGATCTTCGCCGCGCCATGCCGCTAAACACGACCGCTCCGCCTTACGCCATGGACCCGGATAAACAGGGCTTGAAAATCACGGTGCCGGACTACTATCAATTTAGCGCCAGCGACCCACAGCACCTTTCCCCATTAGCGGCTCGTCCCACCTATGACCCGACGACTCAGACCGCGTACTACAACGGCAGCGGCGCCCCTGTTCCTGTAGGTACGACGCCCAGCCAGGTCATAGCGTACCGGTTCAACCCGGCAGACGGCTCCATCACACGAAACGACCCGTGGCAGCCGCTCGCCTTCAACGGTCAAAGCAACACTGCCGCCGGGCCGGTGGTCATCGCCTCGAACATGGCAGCGTTTCCTACGATCACGCCGGAACCGACCGACATCTCGGGCAACACCGTGCATTACAGCGTCACCTTTCACTCCATCTTCAGCCCGTTGACGAACACCGCCACCGGGGCCTCGATCACCCTGAGCAATGTCACCTTCATCCGCAGCAAAAATCTGGCACACTAATGTCCATGCCCGGGCTCGGCAGGCAGATGGCAGTGCGCTGCTGATGGTCATGATTATGATGGTCGTGCTCTGTGTGGTGGCTGCAAGTCTGCTGCTCACGACCGAGAGCCGCTACTACACGGCCTATCAAAGCGCTACCTGGCAGGAATCCATCATCGGCGCGGAGGCGGGCGTGGACCTGGCCATGAACGAACTGCGCAAGCGCGTGGTTCAGGGTCCGAGCGCCTCGTTTGTGCTGAACTGGACGACCACAAATGCCGCCGGCGTCACCTACCCGGACTATGGACGGGCGTTTCCGTCCGGACCGAACCCTTATACATTGGCTACTCACGGTGGGGAAGGCAATTCCCTGTTGGAGGCGCGGGTGTACGTCGACGTACCCGGCAGCAGCGACTCGCCGGCAGACGATTTTGCCATTTCTCCAGCCAACCCGGTCGCCAGCTATCTGGCGCAGTTGGATAACCCCGCTCTGCGCGACCCGGATGGGGTAGACCGCTCCAACTGGTGGTATCGTATCCGCTCGTTGGGCATCGCTAGCGTCAGCGGCCCGCCGCAACCCAACCTGGATAATCGCGACAATGCACTCAGGCGGCTGAGCTTTTTCAACGACTGGCGCACCGGCCTGACTGTGCCGTCGCCCGAGGCAGGTAGAATGGTCGAGGTATTGGTCAAGCCGGTGACCAGTTTCACCAACGCCATCACAGGCATAAAATGGATCAACCTCAACGATCAGAATATACTCATCGACTCCTACGACTCGAGCAAGGGTATCTACAGTGCCACCGGCAATCACGGCAACTTAGGCAACATCGCCACAGACGGCCAGCTTATCAATGCGAACAACGCCACGGTGAACGGGGACGCGGCTACTAACGATGGCAGTGTCAAGGGTGCCGGGAACGTTACCGGCCAGCAGAGCAGTAATTTCTATGAAGAGTTTACGCCCTACACCGCGGGAATGCTTAACCCAGCGTGGACCACCTTGCCAGATAACGGCACGCTGACGACCAACGCCGTTTATCTCGCGAGCACCGACCCGCGCAACCCGACGCGTGTGCGGCTCGACGGGATCAACCTGCCATCAGGCAATCTCACGGTTCACCTCGCCGCGCCGCCGACGCCGCCCTCTGCACCGGCGCCACCGGCTCCTCCTGGTGCGCCACCTGGCACTCCTGCCACCACGGCGTCTTATATTAAGGTGCTGGTTAATGGAAACATGACGACCAATGGTACCAGCGCCATCGAGGTCGAC
>CAXUFU010000087.1:0-8669 GCA_964250275.1 uncultured Chthoniobacterales bacterium
CACCAAGCACAATCCGCCTTCCAGACAGTCAGGAACGGCTCGGAGAGCCCGCCCCTACCTTTGCCACGAACCAATGGAATCAAGCGCCCAACTTGCCCCTCACGACATTAGCCAATCGTGAGCACGCTGCACCAGGTGACTTTTGCGGCCGCCTTCACGGGCTGGCAAACCGCGGCGCGGCGGGCCTTGGCGGCGGGATGGGCGCCGGGGGAGATCCTCTGGCAGGAATTGGACGCCGCACAGCCGCTGTTGGACGTCGGTGCCGACCCGGAACCCGCCCACGCCGCGGAACCGGCGCCCGGCGTGATCAAAGTTCCCAAGGCCTTTGTGGAGATCGCCACGCGCGTGGCCTGTCACAGCGACCCGCAACGGTGGGCGCTGCTTTACCGCCTGCTCTGGCGCATCACGCACGGGGAGCGCAACATCTTGCAGGTGGCCGTCGACCCGGATGTCCACGCGATCGCCACCATGGACAAAGCCATCCGGCACGACGTGCACAAGATGCGCGCGTTCGTGCGCTTCCGTGAGGTGCAGCACGAGGGCGCCACCTGGTACGTGGCCTGGTTCGAGCCGGCGCATCACATCGTCGAACTCAACGCGCCCTTCTTCTGCGACCGCTTCGCGCAAATGAAGTGGTCGATCCT
Source organism: uncultured Chthoniobacterales bacterium (assembly GCA_964250275.1). Lineage (GTDB taxonomy): Bacteria > Verrucomicrobiota > Verrucomicrobiia > Chthoniobacterales > SZAS-18 > CAXUFU01. Next base: position 645 of record CAXUFU010000087.1, read on the forward strand.
GACGCCGGATCGTTGCGCCCACTGGGACGGCAAGCGCTTGAGCATCACCGCCGGCGTGCCGCGCAGCGAAGCGCCGACCGAAGACGCTGCCGAACCGCTCTGGCTGAAGTATTACGCCCACATCTTCAATCCGGCGCGGGTGAAAGTTCATGCCATGCAAGCGGAGATGCCCAAACGTTATTGGAAGAACCTCCCCGAGGCCGCCCTGATCCCGTCTTTGCTGCGCGAAGCAGCGCCACGAGTCGATTCCATGCTCACCAAAAGCGACGCCAAACAAACCGGCCCGGACGATTTCCACCCGATCGTCTTACCGGAAACGAAAACGCTGGACGCGCTGCGGGCGGCGGCCGCGGGCTGCACGGCTTGTCCGCTCTACCGCGGCGCGACGCAGACCGTTTTCGGCGAAGGCGCGCCGCACGCGCGGCTGGTCTTCATCGGCGAACAGCCCGGGGACCAGGAAGATTTGGCCGGGCATCCTTTTGTCGGCCCGGCCGGGCGTCTGCTCGATGGCGCGCTCCAGGAAGCCGGCATCGACCGCCGCGAGACCTACGTCACAAATGCCGTCAAGCATTTCAAGTGGGAGCCGATGGGCAAACGCCGCATCCACAAGACGGCGTCCTCGCGCGAGATCGAGGCTTGCCGGCCGTGGCTGGAGGCAGAGTTGGCCAGCCTGCAACCGCAGGTCCTGGTGTGCCTGGGCGGCACCGCCGCCAAGGACGTGCTCGGGCCCGCCATCCGCGTGCTGCGGGACCGGGGCAAGTTCATGGCCTCGGAGTTCTGCCGGCAAACGCTCGTCACGGTTCATCCGTCATCGCTGCTCCGGGCGACCGACCCGGCCGCCCAGGCGCGCAGCTACGCGGAGTTCGTCGGGGATCTGAAGCTGGCGGCCAGCGGGTTGGCGTAAAGCCACCCAGCGAGATGAGCGCCGGATCTCGCCGGCCCACGCGGAATCGCTAGTTTTCCGCTTGTATCTTCGTGACGGACCGGCTCATTTGCGATTCCCTTGGTCCGACTACCGATATGGCAAAACGCTCTCTCCGCGATCTGAACGTCAATGGCCGCACGGCCCTCGTGCGCGTGGATTTCAATGTGCCCACGGAGGAAAAAGACGGGCGCGTGCGCATCACCGATGACACCCGCATCCGCGAGACGCTCCCCACCATCGCTTACCTGCGAGAGCAGGGCGCGAGGGTTGTCCTGATGGCCCATTTCGGCCGGCCCAAGGGCAAGCCGGAGCCGAAATATTCCCTGGCGCCGGTGGCCGAGCGCCTGGCGGAGTTGCTCGGCGTGCCGGTCCAGTTCAGCGCGGAAACCATCGGCGAGGGCGTCGAGAAGCGGATTGCCGCGCTCGACCCGGGCGAGGTGCTGCTGCTGGAAAACTTGCGCTTTCACGCCGGTGAGGAAGCAAACGATCCCGACTTCGCCCAAGCCCTGGCGCGCCTGGGGAACGTCTACGTCAACGATGCCTTTGGCGCGGCCCACCGCGCGCATGCGTCCACGGCCGGGATTGCCGCCCACCTGGACGATGCGGTCACCGGGCTGTTGATGGAGAAAGAGCTCAAGTACCTGCAGGAAGAACTGGCCAATCCCGCGCGGCCTTTCATCGTCATCCTGGGCGGCTCGAAAGTGTCGGACAAGATCAACGTCATCAAGGCGATGATGGAACGGGCCGACACTTTCCTGATCGGGGGCGCCATGGCGTACACTTTCTTCAAGGCCATTGGCATTCCCATCGGCAAAAGCCGGGTCGAAAACGACAAGCTGGACCTGGCCCGCGAGATCCTGGCGCTGGCCAAGGAGAAAAACGTCAAGTTCCTGCTGCCGACCGATAACATCGAGACCCAGGAGATCAAACCGGGCGCCGACGCCCGCAACACCGCGCCGCACACGACCGAGCACGGGATCGCGGACGGCTTTGAAGCGGTCGACATCGGCGCGGAAACCATCGAGCGCTACACGCAGGAGATCGCCGGCGCGCGCACCGTGCTCTGGAATGGTCCGGTCGGCATCTTTGAGATCCCGGACTTTGCCACCGGCACAATTTCCCTGGCTCGCGTCCTGGCGGAATCGAGCGGGACAACGATCATCGGCGGCGGCGACAGCGTGACAGCGGTCAAGCAGGCCGGCCTGGCTGAGCGGATGACTTTTATCTCCACCGGCGGCGGCGCCTCGCTCGAGCTCCTCGAAGGCAAAGACTTGCCCGGCGTAGCCGCCTTGAACGACCGCTGAGCCGGAGATCGCGGGTCCTGCCTTCTGTTTTCCCGTACGAGACGCCATGCGCAAAACGATCATTGCCGCCAATTGGAAGATGCACATGACGGTCGAGGAGACCGGCGCTTACATCCGCCACTTCCTGGTCGAAAGCGGCGACGACACGGACATTGAAGTGGTCATCATCCCACCCTTCACGGCCCTGGCGCCCGCGTCCGAATTGATCACAGGCGCTTATTCGCTCAAGCTGGGCGCGCAGAACATGAACGCGCACAAAGCGGGCGCGTACACGGGCGAAATCAGCGCCGCGATGCTGCGGGAGCTTTTTGTCCGCTACGTGGTGCTCGGGCACAGCGAGCGGCGGCAACTTTTCGGGGAGACGAACGCCATGATCAACGAGAAGGTGCGCGCCGCGCACGAGGCGACCATCAAGCCCATCCTCTGCGTCGGCGAGACGCTGGTGCAACGCGACTCGGGCGAAGTGGAAGCCGTCCTCTCGCGCCAGTTGCACGAGTGTCTCGCCGGGCTCGGCCCCAAGGAGATGCAGGAGACCGTCATCGCGTATGAGCCGATCTGGGCGATCGGCACCGGGCGCCACGCCACGCCGGCGCAGGCGCAAGAAACACACGCTTTCATTCGCCGGGAGCTTGCGTCTCTGGCCGACGGCATGGTGGCTGAACGCGTGCGGATTCAATACGGCGGGAGCGTGAAGCCCGCCAACGCCGGCAGCTTGCTGGCGCAAAAAGATATCGATGGCGCGCTGGTCGGCGGCGCGAGCCTGGACCCGCGCGACTTTGCCGAGATTGTCAAAGCGGCGAAGACGGCCAAGCAGTAAGGGAGCCGTGGCGCTCCCGCGGCGAAGCCGCCGTCGTAACAAAAGGGAGGGGCACGCTCTCCGAGCCGTCCCTTGCTGTCCGGCAAGCATTCGTTTCACTGGGCAGGCCCGTTTTCTAGTTAACCGCGTCGTCGGCCGGACAGTCAGGGACGGCTTGGGGAGCCCGTCTCTCCCTTTTTTTAGAATGCCGCGAGGCTGCGGTGAAAACCCTTGGCGCGCAACACCTTCTCTGTTACAAATTATGCCCAAAGCTAGCTGTTCATCCTTCTGCCATGAAAAAACTGCTCCTCTGCGTTGTCGTACTCCATCTCAGCTTTGGCTCCATGCTGCTCTCCGGCTGCTGCCATTCCCAGACGCCGCCTCCCGCTCCACCCGCGCCCGAGGGCAAAGAGGGGCCAAGTCCGGACAACACCGGCCCACACAACAAACAGTGAACGGCCGTCGGGCGAGAGCAGCGATGTGTTCGCGCTAGTCCGCGCCGTCCAGGTCCGCCCATCCGGCTTGCCTTCATCCCGGCATGAACGGCTTCTTCAAGGAACTGAAGGAGCGGAGCGTTTACCGGATCGCCGCCAGCTATGCGGTGGCGGCATGGCTGATTCTTCAGCTCACCGCCATCCTCGTTCCGGCACTGAATTTGCCGGCGTGGACGCTGGGCGGCGTTCTAGGCGTGTTGCTGGTGGGGTTTACCGCCGCGCTCTGGGTCGGATGGGTGCAGGACCATCGGGCCATGCCGGATCTGCCGCAGTCGCGCCGGCGGCACTTTATATTTTCTGTTCTCTCGGTGTTGCCGGCGGTGCTGGTGCTGGCCGTGTTTGAGCTTTTCCACTGGCAGGCTCCCGCAGCCAACCAACCAGCGTCCGCCAACGCCGTGCCGGCCATTCCGGTCAAGAGCATCGCGGTCCTGCCGTTCGAGAGCTTGAGCGCCGATCAGGACAACGCGTACTTCGCGGACGGCATGCAGGAAGAGATCCTGACCGATCTCGCCAAGATTGCCGATCTCAAGGTGATCAGCCGCGCGAGTGTGCTGGCCTACCGCGCCGGCGGCCCGCGCAACTCGCACGAAATCGGCCAGGCCCTTGGTGTGGCCCATCTCCTCGAGGGCAGCGTGCAGCGGGACGCGGGCAAAGTCCGGGTCACGGCGCAGCTCATCGATACGCGCTCCGATAGCCACCTCTGGGCGGAGCATTACGACCGGGAGTTGCGGGATATCTTCAGCATCCAATCCGAGGTCGCCGAGCGCATCGTCTTCAGCCTCCAGGCACGTCTTTCTCCCGGCGAAACCGCCGCCATCAATGCTGCGCCCACGCGCGACCTGGAAGCCTACGATCTCTACCTGCGCGCGCAGGCGCTCTTTGAAGGCTTCGCGGCGAGTGAGAGCTGGAGCGATCCCCTGTTCAAAGCGATTGGACTGCTGGACGCCGCCACCGCCCGCGACCCTGATTTTGCCCTCGCCTACTGTCTGTCCGCCCGGGTGCACGACGACCTGTACTGGTTTGCCATCGATCATACCCCCGCCCGCCAGGCACAAGCCCAGGCGGCAGTGGCCAAAGCTTTGCGCTTGCAACCCGCACTCGGGCAAGCGCATCTCGCCCAGGCGTTGCTCTGGTACCACGGTTTTCGCAATTACGAGGCGGCGCTAAACGAAATAAGCATCGCCAAAGCGGCGCTGCCAAACGATGCCCAGGTGTTTTCCGTCACGAGCTGGATCGACCGCCGGCAGGGGCGCTGGGCGGACTCCGTCCGCAATCAGGAGCACTCCGTCACGCTCGACCCGCGCAACCCGGCGGCGCTTTCGGATCTGACCGTGCTGTACGATTTTCTGCGCCGGTACCCCGATGAAAACCGCGTCGCGAACGACGCGATCCGCGCCTTGCCTGGGTCCGCGGTCTACTTCCGTTTGGTCAAAGCGCAATTACAGCTCGAAACCGGCCAGCTCGCCGCCGCCCGCGCGATCCTGGACGAGATTCCCAGCGAGTACGATCCGGCTGGAGCCACCACTTTCACCCGGGTGCAGTTGGCGCTTTACGCACGGAAGTTCGGCGAAGCCGCCACGGTCCTGGCCGCCTCCAAGCGCGACGATTTCACGGGAACGAACTCCACCGCCCTGCCCCGAGCGTGGGTAGAGGGATGGATCGCGCGCGCCGCCGGCCAGAGTCAGGCAGCGGACCGCGCCTTCCAATCAGCCCGCGACAAGGTCAAGGTGGACGTCGACCAGAGGCCGGATGACGCGTCCGCTTTGGGGCTGCTGGCGGTCATCGACGCTGCCCTCGGCCGAAAAGACGACGCTAACCGGGAGGTGTCTCGGGCGTTGCAGTTGCGTCCTTCCGCGGCGGACGCGGTGGAGGGACCGGAAATCGAATCGATGTGGGCGCTGGTTCAGGCGTGGAACGGTGATACCACGCCGGCGGTGGACCGGCTGGTGGTGCTTTCCACGACCCCGGGTGGACCGCATTACGGCGAGCTGCGTTTCGATCCGATCTGGAGTGGTCTGGCCGGAGATGCCCGTTTTGAAAAAATGGTGACCGACATGACGCCCGCGCCGGTGTACGACCCGAAGTAGGGTAGCCGCGCTCTTTAGAGCGTCCGCGCAGCGGCCTCCAAAAAGAAAAGGTAGGGGCGGGCTCTCCGAGCCGTCCCAAGCTGTCTGGAGCCCCTGCCGCGACCACGGCGCCTCCGGCAGCCAAATGGGACGCCTCGCACAGGAAGCTTGGCGACAGGTCCGGCCAGGCGCGGGCCTTCGCGCCAACGCGGTCGACGGTCATAGACCGCCGCTACAGTCGCTGAACTGGTTTGTAGGGCGGGCGCCTAGCCAGCCAAAGGTCACGCGCCCCGCTTGGCAACCGAAGCGGTCGCCCTACAGCCGGAACGCATCGGGTGCGCCAGCCGGCGACTCACCAGTTCTTCACCCAGAGGGTGTTGTAATTGGTGGCAGTCATGTTCGTTGGATATGTCTTGCCGGAGGAGCTATATCCCGCCGTCGACCAAAGATCAAAGGTCGGGTTGAACCCGTGCGTGGGCGGAGTCGTGCCCGGAGGATTGGTGGCGTTGTTCGCGTCTACATCCGCCTGGTAGGCGGTCGAGTAACCATAGCTGAAGCCGAAGGGATCGTTGATCGCAGTGACTTGGGTCGGATTGATGTAGCCCGTGTTCGGGTTTGGCGTTGTACCCGCCAGTTGGGACGGCGTGAAGTTATAGTACACCGTCTGCGTCGCGGCTCCGGCGGCCGGAGGGGGAGTGGGAATCGGCAACCCGTTAGTTCCCGTGGTGTATGCTCCACAAAGCAATTGGTACAAAATGGTACTTGTCTGGCTGTATGAAGGATTGCCAGAGGCCGTGGGATCCGTACTTGCGCTCGTTGTCCCCCGGGCATCCAGGCCATCGGTATTATCGGTCGCGTTCTGCGCCTTGGTCACTCGCGGGTAAGCGCCGTTGTCGGTCTTATAGGCTTCACACGCGGCGGAGAGCGCCTTGATCTCCCCTTGCGCGCGCGATTGGGCGGCTTTGTAATTCGCGTTCCCGGCGATGGCAAGAATCAGGCCGGCCAGGATCAGGATGATCGTCATCACAGCCAGCAACTCGATCAACGTAAAAGCGGCCAACCCGCGCCGACACTTGCCCGCAAATGGTAAAGTGTTCATGAAAATCAAGCTCGCTGCCGCAGCCAAACGGCGGCGCTAGCCCCCTTGCATCTGCTGGATGATCGTGATCAGCGGCAGGAACAGAGCGATGACAATCGTGCCGACGACCACCGCCAGAAACACGATCATGATCGGCTCCAAAAGAGACGTCAAACCTGCCACCGCGTTGTCGACTTCATCGTCATAAACTTCCGCGATTTTCAAGAGCATCTCCGGGAGCTGCCCCGTCTCCTCGCCAACGTCGATCATGCTGATCACCATGGGCGGAAAGATGCCGCTCGCTTCCAGCGGCTGGACGATCGACTCGCCTTCCTTGACGCTGTCATGCACCTTGCCGATGGCCTCGCCTACGACGAAATTGCCGGCGGTCTCCCGCGTGATGTTCAGCGCCTGCAAGATCGGCACACCGCTCGTCACCAGCGTGCCCAACGTGCGGGTGAAACGCGAGATCGAGCTTTTGCGCACCAGATCCCCAAAGAGCGGCAGGCGCAGCATCACCCGGTCGATGATGATCTTGCCCGCCTCGGTAGCGGCAAAAAGACGGTAAGCCACCACCACCGCGGCGACGATACCCATCAGGACCAGCGCATTATCTTTGACCAGCCGGCTGGCCGCGATCACCCAGGCCGTCAGCGCCGGCAACGGTTTGCCGCCGAGCATGTCTTTGAAAATCTGCTCGAACTTCGGCACGATGAACACCAGCAGGAAGCCCATGATCACGATCGCGATCACCAACACAATGATGGGGTAAAACATGGCCGCCACCACCTTGTTCTTGACCCGCTGCGCCTTCTCCTGAAACTCCGCCAGACGGATCAGGACCAACTCGAGTACACCGCCGACCTCGCCCGCCTTCACCATGTTGATGTACAGCTTGTTGAAGATCTTCGGGTGCTGCGCCAGGCCTTCAGAAAATGTGCTCCCACCCTGCACGGCGTCGCTCAGCTTCGCGATGGTCGCCTTGAGCACCGGGTCGCGTTCCTGTTTCTCGAGCACCATCAGCCCGCGCAGCAACGGCAGACCGGCATCGATCAGCGTGGCCAATTGCCGCGTGAAGATCATCAGGATCTTTGCCTTGACCGCTTTGTTCGCCACACTGCTCTTTTTGCGCACCGCCGGGCTCTTGGCGTCTTTCGTGGCGACGGCGCCGCCGCCCTTTTTCGCGGCCTTGGCCGGCGCGCCGCCTTTGCCTTCCTCGGTCACGCTCGTCGGGAAGTACCCGGCCTGCCGCAACTGTCCCACGGCATCGTTCGCGGAAGGTGCTTCAATCAATCCGTTGGACTCCTGTCCACGGGCGTCCAGTGCGACATAGTTGAATTTCGGCATGGGTTCGGGGGGGAG
>CAXUFU010000088.1:0-8661 GCA_964250275.1 uncultured Chthoniobacterales bacterium
TGATCAGGGGCTTGCTCTGGGTGCGCGCGCCGGGGGGGCCCCCCCCCCCCGGCCGCCGGGGGCAGCGATAACCAGCTTTCGACGGTCATAGACCGCCGGCACAACCAGATCCATCTGCTCCTGCCCGCATGCGCGCCTTGATCGTCTCGCTGGGACGCGCCGCGCTGGGGTTGTGCACCGGCCTGCTCGGCTACGCCGGCGGCGTCACCGTCCTGGCGGGTGATACCTTGCGCGCGGTCTTCATCGCGCCCATTCGCTGGCGGATGATGTTGCTGCAGATGGTGGAGTTGGGCTTTCGTTCGCAGTTGGTGGTCATGATCACGGGCGCCTTTACCGGGGCGGTGTTTGCGGCGCAGACGTTTTTCCAGTTTCACGCGATCGGCATGGAATCCGCCGTCGGCGCGGTCGTCTCGGTCTCGATGTGCCGGGAGCTGGGGCCGATGTTGGCGGGTCGGGTTGGGGCGGCAATGTCGGCGGAGATCGGAACGATGAAAGTGACCGAGCAGATCGACGCCTTACGCGCGCTAGCGGTGTACCCGATCGATTATCTCGTGGTGCCCCGGGCACTGGCGATGGTGATTTCCATCCCGCTCTTGACGGCGGAATGCATCGGCTTCGGGATCCTGGCCGGGTATGTGGTCGGGGTGGAGGTGCTGGACATTCAAGGGCCCTACTACATCGACAACATGGTCAAGTACATGACGGCCAAGGACGTCGTCATGGGCTTGATCAAGGGGCTGGTCTTCGGAATGTTGATCGTCTTCATCAGTTGCTACGAGGGGCTCAATGCGCGCGAAGGCGCGGTCGGCGTGGGCCGCGCGACGACCGAAGCGGTGGTTATAGGTTCGCTGGCGATCCTGATTTCCAATTTTTTCCTGACGATGCTCCTGAACATCGTGTTTCCGGCCGGCGTTTGGTAACAATGATGACGCCGCCATTTTTGCAGGTGCGCGGGTTGACCAAGGCAATTGGGGCGCAGGAAATCCTGCGTGGCGTGGACCTGGAGGTGCCTGCCGGCGGGACCTTGGCGATCATCGGGCGCAGCGGCGGCGGCAAGAGCGTGCTCCTCAAGCACCTGATCGGCCTGATGCGTCCGGACACGGGCGACATCCTCATTGAAGGCCAGAGCATCATCGGCTTGAGCGAACGCCAGATGGGCGCGATCCGGCGCAAGGTCGGCATCCTTTTTCAGCACGGGGCGCTTTTCGATTCCATGAACGTGGAGGATAACGTGGCGTTCCCGTTGCGGGAAAGCGGCGAACGCCAGGCCAGCCGCTTGCGCGAGGCTGTGAGCGAGGCCCTGGAGGTGGTCGATCTGGATGGCCAGCAAAAGAAGATGCCGGTCAGCTTGAGCGGCGGCATGCGCAAGCGCGTGGCCCTGGCCAGGGCGATCATCAATCGCCCGCAGTGCATCCTCTACGATGAGCCGACCTCCGGCTTGGACCCGGTGGTCAGCGACAGCATCAACCTCTTGATCCGCCGGTTGCAGAAACGCTTTGCGGTGACCTCGATCGTGGTAACGCACGACATGAAAAGCGCTTTCGACGTAGCCGATCGCATTGCTTACCTGAAGATGGGCCGGATCTATTTCGAGGGCACAGCCGACGAACTCCAGGCCTCGCCCGACGAGGACATCCAGGATTTCATCGCCGGCCGCAGCCGCCCGCAAAGGATGGACGCGTTGTGACGGCAGGTTCCGGCTGTAAGGCGCCCGCGTAAAGAGTCCGCAAGCGCAGCGAGCATCCAAAAAAAGGTAGGGGCGGGGGGGGGGGCGCCGGCCCGCCGGGGGGGGGCCACGCGCTCGCCCTACAATCCAGGCATGGCCGTTCCCCGCTCCGCCCGTATCCGATAACGCATACACCCGCGCGCCCGAATGCGCCATTCTGTTGCATGTCTTCTCTGGAATAAGCAGCTCTAAGTGCGCCATTATGACTCTATACGCAAAACGGCCTTATTCATAAATCGTTGAAAAAGAGTTAGATATGAAAACCATCGCCCATGGCATTCCTAAAGCTTCTATAACTCGCGCCGCAAGAGCGGCGAACACAAACCTACTTCTAACTTTATGAGCATTATCCGTTACCAAACACCAGACTTCACCGCCGCGGCCTTCTCGCCGTTGGCTCGCTTCAGCGCCTTCCAACACCAGGTGGACCGGCTGCTCGACCTTCCCTTCCTGTCGGGAGACACTCGCCCGCTCTCCGGCGCGCCGGTGCTCGACTTGTATCAGGACCAGGACAACTTCACCGTCCGGGCGGAGTTGCCGGGCCTCAAAAAGGAGGACATCAAGCTCTCGCTCCACGATGGCGTCCTGACCCTCGGCGGCGAGCGTCGCAATGAAAAGGCGCACGACGAGAAAGGCCTCCTGCGCAACGAACGGTTCTTCGGGCGTTTCGAGCGTTCGATCAACCTTCCGATGCAAGTCGACGGCACCCGCGTCACCGCTTCCTACGAGGATGGTGTCCTGACCGTCACGCTGCCAAAGGCGGAAGCCGCCAAGCCGCGCCAGATCGAGATCCAGGCTCACTAATCAACCAACGGAAAACCAACCAGTTCTTAACCTGGATCCATTATGCAAACCCAAATTCAACAACCTGCCACCGGTCAGTCCATCGAGCAGCCCAAGCCTGCTCAAAACGGCACCACCCAAAACGCCTCACCGTATCTTCGCCCTCGCGCGAACATCACCGAGACCGAGAACGGCTTTGCCGTGCAAGTTGAAATGCCCGGCGTGAAGAAGGACGGCGTTGAAATCACCTTTGAAAACGGTGAACTGACGCTGGTCGGGCGCCGGACTCGTTTCGAGACGAAGGCCGAGTTGATCTACCGCGAGAGCCAGCAGCACGATTATCGCCGGGTCTTTGAAGTGGACGCTTCCATTGACGCGGCGCACATCGCGGCGCAGTTCGAGCAGGGAGTCCTCACCTTGCACTTGCCGAAGGCGGAAGCCTCCAAGCCGCGCAAGATCGAAGTCACCGGCCTGAACTAAAACAGAAAGCCTTGCCAGCCGTAAAAAGCTGCTGGACGAAAACAAAAGGGGCGGCTCGCCGGAGCCGTCCCTTTTTTAGTACGTTCCCGGACGCCACGAGAGCGGCGGGAGGCGAAGCCCCGCGGACGATCATCGATCCGCGGGCATTTTTTGGACAAAAAGCTCGCGCCCACAGGGCTGGCTGTTAGGTTTGCCGGCGCAGAGTTTGTTTCCTTTATGGCCGCGAAGACGCTCGAAGAAAAAGTCCCGGATGTCCATCGCTCCGGCCCCAGCAGCAAGGAGCTCGACCTCGCGCTCCAGCAGATCACCAAGGACTATGGCGAGGGCGCCATCATGCGGCTGGGCGAGCGCAAGGTGATGGACATAGAGGTCATCCCGACGGGCAATATTTTGATCGACCGCGCTTTGGGTGTCGGCGGCGTGCCGCGGGGACGTATCATCGAGATTTTCGGGCCGGAAAGCTCCGGCAAGACGACGCTGACGCTGACAGTTATCGCGCAGGCGCAGAAGCGCGGTGGGCTGGCGGCCTTTATCGACGTCGAGCACGCCCTCGACCCGCAGTATGCGCGCAAGCTGGGCGTCAACCCGGATGAACTGCTCATTTCCCAACCCAGCTCGGGCGAGGAAGCCTTGCGCATTTGCGAGACCCTGGTGCGTTCGAACGCGCTGGACGTGATCGTCATCGATTCAGTGGCCGCGCTGGTGACCAAGCAGGAACTCGAAGGCGAGATCGGCGACTCGACCGTCGGCGCGCAGGCCCGGCTGATGAGCGCCGCTTTGCGCAAGCTGACCGCCCTGATTTCCAAGGCGCGTACCACGTGCATCTTCACCAACCAGATGCGCGAGAAGATCGGTGTGATGTTCGGCAATCCCGAGACGACTCCCGGCGGCAAGGCGCTCAAGTTTTACGCCAGTGTGCGCATGGACATCCGCCGCATCGGCGCGATCAAAAACCCGGACGGCACCGTGACGGGCAACCGCACCAAGCTGAAGGTGGTCAAGAACAAGGTCGCGCCGCCGTTTACCGAAGCGGAGTTCGACATCATGTACAACGAGGGCATTTCCACGACCGGTTCGCTGCTCGACCTGGCCCTGGAGAAAGGCATTGTCGAAAAGCGGGGTTCCTGGTTGAGCTACAAAGGCAACCAGCTTGCGCAGGGCCGCGATGCAGCCAAGGAGTTGCTCAAAAAGGACGCCGCGTTGTACGAGGAGATCGAGACTGCCGTGCAGGCCGTCTTGAACGAGCCAAGCGGGAAAGGCTAGGGCGACCGCTCCGGTTGCCGGGCACAGCGCGAACCATGGCAGGCGAAGCGCCCGCCCTACAAAGCTGGCACACCGGATCGGCGTATTACCGCCCCAGCTCCGCCAGTAGGGCAGCCGGCAAAGCGCGCGGACCGTCGCGGTAAGCAAGCTCTGCGTCGATGCTTTCCAGACGGCGGATCAGGTCCAGGACCTCGCGGCGGGCATACGGACCGCCGGCCGCCCGGCAGAAATGCGTGCGGCAGCCGAACGGACGATCGGCATAGATCAGACACCGGCTCGTCGCCGGGTCGAGCAACGGACACGCGCCACCGGCGCTTTCGGGCAGGCGCTTGCGCCCCGTCGCGCGCCACGCCGCCGCCGCCAACAGTGCTTCGCCGCGGGTCAGAGAGGGAACCAGGCCCGTCAGCTTGAACTGGCAGCATCCCGCCGCGTTGGTGCAACCGCGGCTGGCCGGACGCCGCTCCAGATCCGCGTAAACGGCGCGCACCTGCGCCAGGGCCGCGGACTGGGCTTGGGCGGCGGCAGAACGCGTCGGCGGATGCATGGCTTGAGCAAAGTGGGCGGTGAACCCCGCCAGCAGAACGCCGCCGCGGCGAAAGTCAAACGAATGCAATCCGGTTTTTAAGAGTTCGGCGGCAGGACGCCTGCTTGGTGGTATTGACCTTTGGGTTTTCCCGTTCAGGTTTAGCCTTCACTTTTCGACATGCTATCGTTCTCCACCTGCTGGAACTCCTCCCGACATCGCGAGGGCGGCCCGATGTTGCAGGAAATCCTCGACCTCGGCTTCGATACCGTTGAACTCAGTCACGGCGTCCGCGTCTCGCTCGTCGGCGGCATCCAGGAATACTACGATGCCGGCAAAATCCGCATCAGCAGCCTGCACAACTTTTGCCCGCTGCCGCTCGAGGTCCAGGGCAGCTCGCCCGATTGCTACGAGTTCACCTCCCACCGGCCGTTCGATCAGCGGCGCGCCGTCAAACTGAGCTGCCAAACCATTGATTTCGCGCATCGGCTGGGCGCGGGTTTCGTCGTCCTGCATCTGGGCCGGGTGGCCATGAACCCGGTCACGCGCAAGCTGGGGGAGCTGGCCCGGGAAGGCAAAATGGAGTCGCGTGAGTTCGTCAAGCTCAAGCTGGCCGCGGTCAAAGAGCGCGAGAGCAAAGGCCCGGCGTACATCCAGCGGGTCAAGGCGTGTCTGATGCCGATCGTCGAGCACGCCGCCAAAAAAAACATCAACCTCGGCATCGAAGGCCGGTTCGCCTACGAGGAGGTGCCTTCGGAACTCGAACTGCCCGTGCTGCTGGATGAGATCAACGCCCCGCATGTGGGTTACTGGCACGATTTCGGTCACATCCAGGTGAAGGAAAACCTGGCCTTCCTCGATCATTACGAGTGGCTCAAATTCATCCGCCACCGGCTTTTCGGCTGCCATTTGCACGATTGTGCCTGGCCGACCGGCGACCATCGCGTGCCGTTTACCGGCAGCATCGATTACGACCGCCTGATTGCCCTTTTGCCCGAAAACTGCCTGTTTGTCTGGGAGTTGAATCCGCGCAACACCGCCGAGGAAATCCGGACGAGTCTCGCCCGCTGGAAGGAGAAATTCGGCGCCCAGCCCGTGGCGACAGACCTGGTGACGTAAACGCGGGGGATCGTTACAAGTAAAGCTGGACGCCGCCCCACCGGCGGCGTTCAACTAGCCCGCTTTTCCTCCCCCCGCGCGCCTCTTTGTCTCCGCTCCCCGCCAGCGCTATGGCCTCTCCCACGACTCCTTCTTTTGCGGCCACGATGCGCAAGTCGCTGCTGACCGCGTTTCAGGTGGGCGTGACGCTTTTCGCGCTCTACTGGGTCTTCCGCAAGCCGGCAGACCGGGCCACCATGCTGGCGGACTTGCGGGCGGCGGACCCGCGCTGGCTGGCGCTCGCGCTGATCGCGGCGGCCTTTTCACCGATTTCCGCCGCCTACCGCTGGGGTTTGCTGCTGCGGGTGCAGGGCATCCGGCTGACCTGGAAACGCGTCACGCAGCTCTACATGATCGGGTCGTTCTTCAACCTGTTCCTGCTCGGCTCGACCGGCGGCGACGCCGTCAAGCTCGTCTACCTTCTGCGTCAGGTAGAACCGAAGAAGCGCGCGGGCGGGGTCATGGCGGTGGGCATCGACCGCGTCATTGGGCTCATGGCGCTGATCATTTTAGCGACCATTTTTGTCCTCCTGCGCTACCGCTGGCTGACGCAGACGCCCGCGGCGGCCGGTTTGCTCGCGACCTTTGCGCTGATCATCGGCAGCGGCGCACTCGGGATCGTGGCGGCGGCGGCCGTGGTCGGGTTGCGGCTGGCGGATAAGCTGCCGGCGGCGATGCCCGGCCGTACCAAGATCCTCGAAGGCGCCGCGGCGGTGCAGGCTTACGCCCGCAGTTGGCCGATGGTGATCCGGTGCATTCTCGTCTCGATGGTCGGGCACGCGTCGTTTTTCTGCACGTATTACTGCGCGGCGCGCGGCTTGCACGCGCTCGTCTCATTCTGGGACATGGCCGTAATTCTGCCGATCGTGAACACGATCATCGCGCTGCCAATCAGCGTCTCAGGCGTAGGCGTACGCGAAAATCTGTTCGTGCGCTTGCTGGGCGATCTGTGCGGCGTCAGCAAGCCGCTGGCGACTTCGATCTCGATCGTGGGCTTTTTGAGCAGCGTCATTTTCTATGGGCTGCTCGGCGGCGTTTTCTACCTCTTCTACCGATCGGCCGATGGAGAGCCGTTGCTGCCGGCGCACCCGGATGAAGTCGAAACGCAGGTCCTGGAAGACACGATCATGCACGCCACGGACACCGTCGCCGTGCCGCCAGAGTCCGAGTTGCTGGCCAAGATTCGGCTCTTCTTTTCCAAGCCCGGATCGTAGTTGCGGTCGCCGGCCTCCCGCTCACCAAGCGCGCCCCCGGCAAAATAAACGCATCCGTGCGGCTCTGCCTGGCGTTTGCCATATGGCGCTTCGCCGTCCATCCTCTACAGCGCCTCATGCACACCACCACTGCGATCACTATCCGCGCCCCGCTCGAGCGGATCTTCGAGACGGCGGCCGATCTTTCGGGGTGGCCGGCCATTCTCCCGCACTACCGCTACATCCACTATTACGAGCGCAGTCCCAGCCGCAACATCGTGAAAATGGCCGCGCGCCGCTCAGGGATTCCGATTGCCTGGACCAGCGAACAAATCATCGACCGGAACCGGACCGAGGTGCGTTTTACCCATCTCAAGGCGTTCACCAAGGGCATGCACGTCGTGTGGCATTTCAGCCCGACGCCGGCCGGCGTGGACGTGGAGATCGTGCACGACCTGAACTTCCGGGTGCCAGCCCTGGCGCCGCTGGCGGACAAAATCATCGGCGAGTTTTTCATCGATGCCGTTGCCGCGCGGACGCTGCGCTGCATGAAAGCGCACCTGGAGAACCAAACCCCAAGCGACCAATGAAAGGCTGTCACTTTTTTCCGCGATGAGACGTGCCGTCATCACCGGGTTGGGACCGATCACCGCCGTCGGCATCGGCCGGGAACCGTTCTGGCGAGGGCTGCGGGCGCAGCGCAGTGGCATTGGGCGCCTGACCGCCTTCGACTCGAGCGAATACAACGCGCATCATGCCGGCGAAGTGCGCGATTTTAATCCCGCCGATTACTTCCCGCCGCACCGGCTCAAGCGGCTGGACCGCTACGCGCAGTTCGCGGTGGCCAGCGCCCGCCTGGCGCTCGACGACGCCGGGCTCGCGTATGCGCCGGAGAATCCCCAGGCGCGGTACGGGGTCAGCTTTGGGACGGCGTTGGGCGGCATCGCCAACGCGGAGTTTCAGCACGCGCATTTCTTGAAGAAAGGGACGCGCGGGGTCAATCAGACGCTCGCTTTGCAGGTCTTCGGCGGTTCGGCGCACACGAACATCGCCATCGAGTGCGGGTTCCGCGGCGTCGGTACGACCAACTCTAACAGTTGCGCCAGCGGCACCGTGGCAATCGGCGAGGCGTTGCGTTACATCCGGGATGGCCTGGCGGACGTGATCGTCGCGGGCGGGGCGGAAGCGCCGTTGAGCCCGCTGACGTACAGCGCCTTTGCGCTGATCAAGACGATGAGCCAGTGGGAAGGCGAACCGGCGGCGCGCGCGTGCCGCCCTTTCGACCGTACCCGGGACGGCTTTGTCATGGGGGAAGGCGCCGCGGCGGTGCTCGGCGACCCGGCCAAGGTACGATACGTGCCGACGACCACCCCGGCGCGGTTCACCATGCTGCAGGCCGGCGAGATCGACGTGCTGATCCGCGACAGCACACTGACGTTCACACGGGCGGCGCAGCTGCATCTGGATGAGGTGGCGATCAACTTCTATGCCGGGCAAGGCTTCCTGGTGTCGAAGAAGCTGGGCGTGTCGAAGAT
>CAXUFU010000089.1:0-8636 GCA_964250275.1 uncultured Chthoniobacterales bacterium
GTCAGGGGCACGACGGAGCGTGCCCGTCCAAACGCTTTGGATGGTTCATGGAAAAGGCCGCAACGCGGCATGCTCGAATTTTCCACCGGCTTACTAATGGCTGGTCTGTTCGAAACTCGCGCTTAGTTCCTCCGGCGTGAGAATGGCGGTGCCCAGCTTGCCGACCACGACGCTGGCGGCGTGATTGGCGACTTCCGCCGCTTGCTCGGGCGGAGAGCCGGCGGCCAGCGCCAGGGTGAAGAGCGCGATGGCGGTATCGCCCGCGCCGGAAAGATCGAACACCTCCCGCGCGCACGGCGCCAGGGGCTGCGGCGGAAGGCCGCGGCGCAGGAGCAGCATGCCTTGTTCGCCCAAGGTGATGAGCAGCATCTCGGTGTCCCATTTGCCGAGCAGGCGCTCGCCGGCGGCCAGGAGGGCGGCATCCTCTTGCGGCAGACCCGCGGCGTCGGTCAAAGGCAGGCCGGCCGCGTGGAAGGCCTCGGCGCGGTTGGGTTTGATGGCGGTGACGGCCTGCCAGCGCAAGTCATGGCGGACGGTCACAATCTTGCCGGCGGCGCGCGCCCGGGTCGTGATTTCATCGACGAACGCCTGATTGAGAAAACCTTTGGCGTAATCCTCGATGATGACCGCGTCCAGATCCGGCAGCATCCGGCGGAACTCTTGTAAGGCGCCGGCGTGGCAGGCGGGGTCCGGCCCCGCGGCGCTTTCCCGATCGACGCGGACGACGTGTTGTTGGCGGGCGATGATGCGCGTTTTGACGATGGTTTGGTAAGACGGCAACTCCTGGATGCCGCCGGTCTCGATGCCGTTGGCGTTGAGCAGGCCGCGCAGCCGTTCGGCCGGCCCGTCGCGACCGACGACCCCCATGACCGCGACGTGCCGGGTAAATTCCCGCAGGTTGCGCGCGACGTTGGCCGCGCCCCCCGGATAGTAGGATTGCTCGCTGACTTCGACGATCGGCACCGGCGCTTCCGGAGAGATGCGGCTAACCTTGCCGCGGATGAACTCGTCGAGCATGAGATCGCCGACGACGAGGATGCGCTGGTGGCGGCAGCGGATCAGCAGGTCGTGGAGCCAGGAATCGGTCATGGAAGTAAAAAGGTTCGATGCTGAAACCTGCGGTGGCAAACCACAAGCTGGAAGTCAGGCGCGGTGGTCTAGTCGCCAGTGTAGGAGGCGCGAATTTCGCCCCGCGGGATCGATCTTCCCGCTCTAATCTGAACCGGTGGACGAGCAGGAGGAACGGCAGACGCGCGCCTGGGTGGAGACTTGGCGGACCACGGGAGCGGCGTTGGAAGAGAAGGGCGGGGGGGGGCGGTATGGCGTTGTTCCCGGCAGGAGAAGCGCCCGCCCTACAATCCCAGGTACGGCTGTCCTTCGGGTCGAGAACCTGCGCGCGGGCTGACCGAAGAAGAAGCCGGCCGGATCTTCGCCGAGATGGCGTTCGACTCGGAAACCGTTTGGCTCTCCCCCCCCGAGCGCCGTACGTCTTCAGGCCTGGTCGAGCAGCAGCGGCATTTCCTGTTGAGCGATGAGCATCCAGCGCGTCATCGAAGCCGCGGCAGGGGCCTTCTTTGACAAAGCTGCTGCATCTGGTAGCAGTGCAGGCAGATGAATAAATTCGCGCTTCTCGCCTTTGCCGTCGTTTTGCAGACGGCCACGGCTTTCGCCGGTACGCTCTACGACGTGCCGGTCAAGGATATTGACGGCAAGGATACCTCCCTCGATGCCTACAAGGGCAAAGTGCTCTTGATCGTCAACGTCGCCTCCAAGTGCGGCAATACGCCGCAGTACGCGGCGCTCGAATCCGAATACAAAGAGTACAAGGGCAAAGGGTTCGAGGTCCTCGGCTTTCCGTGCAATCAGTTCAAGAGCCAGGAGCCCGGCACGGACGCGGACATCAAACAGTTTTGCACCGAGAAGTATGGGGTCACGTTCCCCATGTTCGACAAACTGGAGGTGAACGGGCCCGACCGTCACCCGCTCTACGCGCTGCTTGCCGGAGCCGACTCCCCGTACCCCGGCGACATCAAATGGAACTTCACCAAGTTCCTGGTCGGCCGCGACGGCAAAATCCTGGCGCGCTTTGAGCCGACGACCAAGCCCGACTCCCCACAGGTGGTCGAGGCGATTGACGCAGCCCTGGCGAAGTGACGCAAACGTGCGCTGGAATGGACCGCGCGGCGGCGAGCCGGCGCGGCCCTGAGCCGAAGTTGAAGTTGACGGGTCTCCCGCGCTATGGTCTGTATCCTCTCGCTCGCCCTGTTGCCATTTGCTCGCTCGCTATGATTTTGAAGCGCCTGAAATTCGCCCCTCCTTTGTTGCTCGCTCTTGTTCTGGCGGCGCCCGCTAACGTCCGTCCCGCTGAAGGCGGCGAGAAGCCGCCGCAGAAAATTGACGTTTCCAAGCTGACCTACAAGGAACAGGACGTCGTCATCCCGGTCCCGAGCGAGATTTTTAACGCGCTCGATAAGCTGGGCGGCAACCCGAATTGGGCGGGCCAGGTCACCGAAGAATCCAAGCACCGCTGGACGGCGCCGCCGGAGATCGCGCTGATGCTCGGCACGGTCATCGCCAATGGCTTCATCGCCGTGCAGGCTAAGGACGATAAGAAGGTCAACGAGATCGGCCGGCGCGTGATTGAGCTCGCGAACGCGCTGGGCGTGGGCAAGGCGGTCATCAGCCATTGCAACAGTATCAGCGAAGCGGCCAAGAACGGCGACTGGACGTCGGTGCGCACCGAGCTCGACAAGGCCCAGAGCAGCGTGCGCTCCGCCATGGACATGCTCAATAGCCAGGACGAGTCCGAGCTCGTGAGCATGGGCGGCTGGCTGCGCGGCACGCAGGCTCTTACTTCGCTCGTGAGCCAGGATTACAAGCCGGACCGGGCGGAATTGCTGCACCAGCCGGAAATGCTCGATACGTTCGATTCGCAGCTCAGCGGCATGCTGGCGAACCCCAAATTACACCAGGACCCCGTGATCCTGGGCCTGCAGGATGGCCTGAAGAAAATGCGCCCGCTGATTACGATTCAAGGGGATGCGACGATCCCGCAGAAATCGGTCGAGGAAGTCAATGGCATCTCCAGCAGTCTGGTAAAATCCATTGCTCCTTGAAAAGAAAACTGCGTTTTGGCATCATCCTGACTTCCTCCGTTCGATATTGTTTGCTGTGAAGAAACTCCTCCTCTCGTTGCTGGTCGTAGTCATGGGTCTTGGCGGAATGTTGCCGCCGGCCCGGGCAACAGTGGACGATGCTCTGTCCTTCGCGCTGGAGGCGATGGATAAGTACATCAAGCAGGGGTATACCTTGCGCGAAGATACGTGGGGCGGCGATTTGCCGGTCGGCGAGGCCAAAGCCATCACCCACCAGCTCTTCAAGGGCAATGATTACTGGTTCTGCATGGGAACCGACACCAAAGGGGCGACGATTTCGATCCATCTTTACGACAGTGACGGCAACCTGGTGGAAAGCGATAGCTGGCAAAACGGCAAGGCCGACGGCGCGTTTGCGGGCGCGGAAATCCATTGCAAGCGGACAGGCACTTATTTTCTGATCGTGAAGATCGAGCATTCCACCGAGGAACGCACCGCCTGGGGTTTGGTTTACGCGTACAAGTAGCCGTTTCTGGCCCCGAGCGCGTCTCTCCTTTGCTCGTATTACTCCCCGTGGCGGAGGATCATCACATCACGCCGGTGGCCGAGCCGACCGACGGCGGCGAGGAAGGCACTGGACTGGAGACCCAGACGCTGCAGTATGAGAACGCCCGCGTGTTGTCGCAGTTGTGCGGCAACGATTTGAGCCTGTTGAAGGTACTCGAGGAGAAGCTCGATGTGCGCGCCACCACCCGCGAGGGGTGGATTCGCTTTGAAGGGGAGGCGGCGGACGTCGCCAAGGCGCGGCGCGTCTTTGGCCAGCTCGAGCTGGCCCGGCAAGGCGGCACGGTCATCCGCAAGCACGAATTTCTATACGCCCTGCGCTCGGTTTCGGAGACCGACGGCACCGCGCCGGCTTTGGCGTCGCTGGCCAGCATCAAGATTCACACGTCGCCGCGCCGGCCGCCGGTCGTGGCGAAAACGGCCGGGCAGCTCGAGTACCTCAAGACGATCGCCAGCCACGATGTCGTCTTCGGCGTCGGCCCGGCCGGAACCGGCAAGACGTTCCTTGCGATGTCTTGCGCGCTGGCGGCGCTCAGAAAAGAGGAGGTCAGCCGGATCATTCTCACCCGCCCGGCCGTGGAAGCAGGGGAGGCGCTCGGATTCCTGCCGGGCGATCTGCAGGAGAAGATTTTTCCGTATCTGCGGCCGCTTTACGATGCCTTGCACGTCCTGCTCGAGCCGGAGGAACTGCAGCGCTACATGGAACGCCGGATGGTCGAGATCGCGCCGCTGGCCTACATGCGCGGCCGTACGCTGGACCATGCCTTCATCGTGCTCGACGAGGCCCAGAACACGACGACCGAGCAGATGTTCATGTTCTTGACGCGCATGGGGCAGGGCTCCCGATGCGTGGTCACGGGCGACCGCACCCAGATCGATCTGCCGGCCAACAAGCGCTCCGGGCTGGTCGAGGCGATCCAGGCGCTCAAGGACATCCCCGGCATCGGCTTCACCTATTTCGAGGAAGGCGATGTGGTGCGCCACGAGTTGGTGCAGGCGATTATCCGCGCTTACCGGCAGCATCGTTACGGCGACGGCGCGGCAGCGCCGGCCGAAGAACGGGGCCGGCGTAAAAATTGATTGGCCCACGAGCCGCTCCTGAGGCATCTTCCTTAACCAAGTCTAAACGAATTCTATGGTTGACCCTCTGGGTGTACTGACTTCTTTGAAGAAGAATCAGTTGGTGAAAAAGGGCTATTGCTGCGGCAAGACGCGCCGCCGTCCTGTCGACAGCCAACTCCTGCGGGTGCTGGAGTCAAAGGGGCAGGTCAAGACGCTCATTTTCCTGTCGTTTTTGATCGGCTTGGCAGCGCTGATCTTTTACGGCAGCGGCCCGCAACAGGGCGAAACCGGCTCGCAACAGGCCAAGCAGTTCCTTTTTGCGCTGCTGGTTTTTTTCACGGCGCTCGCGCAGCTTTGGATCAATCACCCGCAGACCTTCGAGCGGAACTCGCGGGTGGTGTTGATGTTTGGGACCATCCTGGTGCATCTGCTAATCGTGAAGGTGCTGCTGGTGTGCATCCATAATGGTTCGATCAGCCACGAGATCGGTGCGCTGATTTTTCCCTACGCGCTGGCGCCGCTGGTGATTTCCGCGTTGTTGGGCAAGAACCAGGGGATCTACGTGGCCATCTTTGTGAGCCTGTGGGGATCGCCTCTCTGGACGCTGGTGGACGCGATCCCGCTGGCCATGAGCCTGATCAGCGGGTTCGTGGCGGTGTTCGTGACCTTGCACGTGCGCCGGCGCGGCCAATTCATCCGGGCGGGCGTTTATGTGGGCGTGGCGACCTGGCTGCTGGCGCTGAGCTTTGGGCTGATCGAGGTCAACTGGATTTCACCGGCGGATACGGACTGGCGCATGGCCGGTTACCAGACGCTGGCGGCGGTGGGCAGCGCGGTGTTTACGGCGATGCTGGTCAGCGGCGCCCTGCCGGCGCTGGAGCAGATGTTCCATATCACGACCGGCATCTCGTGGCTGGAGCTGACCGATCTGAACCATCCGCTGCTCATGCGGCTTTCGCTCGAAGCGCCGGGCACCTACGAGCACAGCCAGGCGGTCGCCCGACTGGCCGAGGCCGCGGCGGAAAAGGTGGGGGCGAATGCTGCCATGTGCCGCACCTGTTCCTATTTCCACGACATCGGCAAGCTGGTGAAGCCGGAATACTTCACCGAAAATATTCGGGCCGAGCGCAATCCGCACGACGATCTGGCCCCGACGATGAGCGCCCTGATCCTCATCGCGCACGTCAAGGAAGGGGTCGATCTGGCGCTCAAGCACAATCTCAATCCCCATATCATCGAGGCCATCCAGCAACACCACGGCAATTCGCTGGTCTACTATTTCTACAAGCGCGCGCTCCAACAGCAGGAAGACGCCCGCGCCGGCGGCAAAATCATGAACATCCGGGAGGAAGACATCCCAGAAGTGCGTGAAGATAATTTCCGCTACAGCGGCCCTCTGCCGCAGACCAAGGAAGCAGCCATCATCAGTCTGGCCGACGCGGTGGAGAGTGCCTCGAGGAGCCTGGAAAAGCCGACTCCGCAGCGGATCGAGGAATTGGTCAACGACATCATTTCGGCGCGCGTGGCCGATCATCAACTCGATGATTGTGACCTGACGTTTCACGAGCTGCGGGAAGTGATCGAGAGCTTTTGCTTTACTCTGACCAGCATGCTGCACCGGCGCATCGCGTACCCGAAGCGGCCGGCGGCTGCACCTACCGTGCACATGCTAAACGGCGGCCGCGAACACGAACCGGTGCGCGAGGTCGCCGCGCCGGCGGCGGCTGCGGCGCAAGTCGCCACCTGAGGGCAGGGCGGGGGAGTTCTGCTGTCGGGGGCTACGCTTTGGCGATAAACCGCCGCGGGTTTTGATAGACGGCGGCCGACCGCCGGTACAGTCCAGAACTTCCCGATGCGAATGAATGTCTTGGTGTGTAACCGCCAACGTGCCGTCAGTTTTGACGCGCCGGCGGTGTCCGCGCTGGCGCTCCGGGCGGCTGAGGCCTGTGCGAAAGAAAAGAGGCTCGCCCCTCTCGCGCCGGAAGATCTCGCCACGGTGGAGATTTCGCTCGTGTCCGATCGGCGGATCGCCGCGCTGCACCGGCAATTTCTCCAGGTGCGCGGCGCGACCGATGTGATCACGTTCGAGCACGGCGAAATCGTGGTCAGTGCCGGCACGGCTCTGCGGGGCGCTCGTGCACACGGCGAGCCGCTCGAGCGCGAACTCTGCCGTTACATTGTCCACGGGCTGCTGCACCTCCGCGGTTACGAGGATGAGACGCCCGTCGCCCAGGCCAGGATGTGGCGCGTGCAGGAGCGAATTTTGAACCGGCTCTGGCCAGGCGCGGATCTCCCCGCGACAAATCTGCGCAAACGCGTCGCGCGCCGTTGAAACCGCCGCCGTGCCTGTGCTAGTCTGCGGGCCGATGCCCAACGCTGCCAGCTTACCGGAACCCGCTCGTCCGGAGGTGGCGGGAGATTCAGAGTTTGCGCGGGTGCTGCGCATCTGCGATCCCGGCGCCGCTCTGGCCGGTCCATTGACGTTTGCGCCCGATCGGCGGCAAACCCGCCAGACCTGGCTATCCGCCTGGGAGCAGTGGCGTGAGACGATTTTTGAGCCGGCGTTGGCTCCCGCATTGGCCGCGGCGGCCGGGCACGCGCAACAGGAACACGCGCGGGAAATGCTGGCCGTCGACGCCGATTTGAGCGCCCGATTGCCGGCGGACGTTTCCGCCCGGAGTGTCGCGGCCGGGCAGCGGTTGCTCCAGCAATTGCGCCAAGCACGCGGCACGCGCTGGGTGCTCAAGCTGGCTGAATCGGCGGCGCGGAATGACGCCGTCGCGCATTTCGCCGTCGTCTACGCCGGCCAGAGCGCGTTTTTTCATCTGCCGTTGCGGCTGCTGCTGCCCACCTATGCGTATTGGTCGGGGTCCGCCGCACTGGCCGGGTGTGCTTTCAGCGGCCCGAAACCCGATTTCGCCGCGGAAGCCGCCGAGTGGCAGCGCGTGGCGGACGCGACGCTCTCGCCGACCCTTTTCAACGCTGCAGATCCGCTGCCCAATGCTGGTCGTGCCCTTTGAAGCAGCCACCGCCGCACCCGGGACGTCGGTTGAGGAGAAAACGGGGGCGGATTTGGACGTGCCCTGGAACGTGGTCGTGCACAATGACCCGATTACGACCATGAATTACGTGACCATGGTGTTTCAGAAAATCTTTCGTTTCTCGCGGGAGAAAGCGGAGAAACACATGATGGAGGTTCATCAGCACGGGCGCTCCATCGTGTGGTCCGGCGCGCGCGAGCAGGCCGAGTTCTACGTGCAGCACCTCCACTCTTTTCAGCTTCTGGCGACCATGGAGAAACCGTCCTAAAAGCCGCATGAATGTGCGCCGACCCAAGGACAGCCGGATCATTGTCTTCGAGGAGCTCGAGCCATTCTACCTGGAGCTGTTGCGCCGCCTGCCTGAAGCCGCGGAACCCGGCGACAACGTATCCGCCCGCGAGCGGCTTTTCAGCGCGCCGCTGACGGTGGACAACGCGGGGTTCAATCAAGACTGGCGCGATCTGGTGGAGCCGGAATTGCAGGAGTTGTTTCGTTCGGCGCACGACACCGTCCTGGCGGATTTGCGGGAGTTGCCGCCGGCCGGTCTGGAGGTCGACCCGGCGTGCGGACGGCTAAACTCCGCGGCGTTCCTGCCAACCAAGCATAAACTGGAGATCCCGCGCAACCATGCCGAGGCCTGGTTGGGGGTGCTGAACCAGGCGCGCCTGGTCATCGCGGCCAAGCGCTGTTTTGGCGATCGCGAAATGGACGAGGATCTGTCCTTTCCGCCCGCTTCGGAGCGTGACCTGGATCTTTTCCGCGTCCACTTCTACGATTTTGTGCAGCAAATGCTGATGCGGGAAATGGGCTACGAGTAGATCCCTGTAGCGGCGGTCCAGAGCAGAATAAGAAAAACTGTCGCCACTTGCCCTTT
>CAXUFU010000090.1:0-8566 GCA_964250275.1 uncultured Chthoniobacterales bacterium
GATGCGGTGGTTCGGCCATGGTTACGGCGGGCTGGCTCCCGTCGGCGGCGGCGAATTGAACATTTCACTGGCTGGTCCGGCGCGCGCGCTGACGGGCCTCAAGCAATGGGCCACAGCGGAATTTGCGATCGCGCCGGGAACGGCTTGGCGCACCATCGCGCCCTTGGACCGCTGGACCGCCCCGCTGGCGGCCTCCGTGGACGGCGTGTTTTTGCTCGGCGATGCCGCCCGGGTGGTCGAGCCGTTCACGGGGGAGGGGATCTATTACGCGCTGCGCTCCGGCGAGCTGGCGGCGGAAGCCATCATCCGCGCTGTCCGCCGGGACCGGACGGCTGCCGAGGCGGCCCGCGATTACCAGAGCGGCCACGCCGGGATGTACCGCGGCCGGCTCTGGGTCAACCGCCTGGCGCGGGCCGCGGTGTTGTATCCGCGCCTGGCTTCGCTCGCGGTCGAGGCCGCCCGCTGGCAGCCGGGCATCCTGCGCCATCTGACGCGCAAAGTCGTGGCAGGCTGATCGTGCATGAAAAGGTTGCGCGCGGCCGGGTTCCTCAGCATAATGAGCCTCCCGCATCACCCATTCCTGCCGACCCTGCCATGCTTGCCGCCGCTCTCCCATTTTCTGCCTTCCTCGCGCTCGCGGCCAACACGGCTGCGCCGGCCAACCAATCGCTGCTCAGTTCGCCGATGGTCCCGGTCCTCTTCATGGGGATCATTTTCTATTTCTTGCTCATCCGTCCGCAGCAAAAGCGCGCCAAGGAACAGGCGGCGATGATCGCCTCGATCAAATCCGGCGACCGCATCGTTACCAGTGGCGGTCTGCACGGCATCGTGGCCAACGCACGGGATGCCGATGACAAGACGATCCTGGTGAAATTCGCCGAAAACGTGAAGCTGGAGGTGGATCGGTCTGCCATCACCACCGTGTCCAAGGTCAGTGGCGGTGAGGCGGAGGCCAAAGCTGCGCTGCCCGCCGCCAAAGCGGTTTCGTAGCGGGGCCGCCAGAGCACCGGCAAGCTGCCTTTCATCTTTTTTTGCCCCTTTCTTCATGCCGCCCATCCTGACGTTCACCCTCGGCCTGGTCGTCCTGGGCCTTTTCGGCTGGTATTTCGCGACGGAGTTTCCCGCGCGCAAACGCGTGCTGGGCCTCGTGCTGACGCTGCTGCTCGTCGGCCTTTGCCTGCTCTCGATCTATCCGCCGTCCAAGACGATCCATCTCGGACTCGACCTCAAAGGCGGCACGGAGTTCCAGATCCGGTTGGTCAAACCCAACGCGGAAGCGAAGATCACGCCAAAGATGCAGGAGACGGCGGTCGAGGTGATCCGCAGCCGCGTCGACCGGTTCGGCGTCGGTGAGCCGGTGATCAGCCCGGTCGGCACGGATCAGATCCTGGTCCAAATCCCCGGGCTCGATGCCGAAAAAGTGGCGGAGGCGCGCGAGACGCTCCGGCGGGTGGCGAAGCTGGATTTCAAATTGGTCCACCCGGAAAGCGACGCGCTCATCCCGCAGATCGAGAGCGGCCAGGCAATCGTTCCTCCCGGGTATCAAATCATGACGGAGGAGGTGCGGGATACCGATCCGCTTGCCGCCGCCTCCGGCAACAAACCGCCCAAACCCGTGCTCGAAAAGCTGCTGGTCAAGGTGCATTCCGATCTCGAAGGCGACCGGGTCACCGGGGCAAGCGCCGGTTTCGGGACCAAGGGGTGGGAGGTCAATCTGCACCTCGACTCGGCGGGCGCACGCACCTTTGGCGACCTGACCCAAGCGAACGTCGGCCACCGGCTGGCGGTGGTTCTCGATGGCAAGGTGCTTTCCGCGCCGAATCTGACGGAACCGATCTACGGCGGGAACTGCGAAATCACCGGCAGCTTTACCGAAGGCCAGGCCCGGGACTTGGCCAGCGCTCTGGAGAATCCGCTTTCGACGCCGGTCGCTATCGAGCAGGAGCGCAGCGTTTCGGCGACGCTGGGTAAGGACTCCATCTGGCGCGGCGTGATCAGCGGCATCGTCGGGGTGGCGCTGACGTTCGCTTTTGTGCTGGTGTACTACCGGCTGGCGGGGCTATTCGCGAACCTGGCGCTCTTGATCAACATCGTCCTGCTCTTTGGCATGATGACGATGTTCAATTTCGTCCTCACGCTGCCGGGCATTGCCGGCATCATCCTGACCATCGGCCTGGCCATTGACGCCAACGTCCTGATTTATGAACGGCTGCGGGAGGAGCTGGCCAGCGGCAAAACGTTGCGGCCCGCTCTAGAAGGCGCTTACAGCAAGGCGTTTAGCTCCATCTTCGACGCTAATGTGACCACGCTGATCACCAGCGTCATTCTTTTCTGGCAAGCGGCCGGCCCGGTCAAAGGCTTCGCCGTGGCGCTGACGCTGGGCATTATCGCCTCGCTTTTTTCGGCACTGCTGGTCACGCGCAATGCCTTTAGCTGGGCGACCGACAAAGGTGGCCTGCAGCAAATCCGGATGTTGAACCTGCTGCACTCGCCGCGGTTCGATTTCATGAGCAAGGCGAAGTACTGCGTGCTCGGCTCGCTGACGGTCATCGTCCTGTGCATCGCGGTCTTTGCCTACCGCGGACAAAAAAACTTTGGCATCGATTTCAAGGGCGGCGATCTGACGGTCCTGACCATGGCGCACCCCTTGACGGACGGCGAGGTGCGCAACGCCTTGCGCCCCGTGCATCTGGAGGACAGCACCATCCAGAACACCTCGACCGCCCACGAGTCGATGATGACTTTCCGCAGCCCGATCGACACCGGCGTGCAGATTCAGCAGCGGCTGCAGCAGGCGTTTCCGCAGGCCGGCGTCAAGCTGGGCCAGTACGACAAGGTCGGTGCCTTGGTGGGCAAGCAACTCGCCATGAAATCGCTTCTGGCGCTCTTGCTCGGGATCGTCGGCATTCTGATCTACGTGTCGTTGCGCTTTGAATTTTCGTTCGCGGTCGGCGCCATCGTCGCGCTGCTGCACGACGTGATCATCACCATCGGCGTGTTTTCGCTCCTGGGCCGGGAGCTGTCGCTGGTATTGGTTGGCGCGGTGTTGACCATCGCGGGTTACTCGATCAACGACACCATCGTCGTCTATGACCGCATCCGCAGCGGCTTGCGCGAGGGGCGCAAGGGGAGTGTACGCGAGATCATGAACGCGAGCATCAACGAGACGCTCGGGCGCACGGTGCTGACCGGCGGCATGACCCTGGTGACGGTGCTCGCGCTGTATCTGGGCGGCGGCCCGGTGCTGAACGATTTTGCCCTGGCGATCCTGATCGGCGTGATCGTGGGAACGTATTCCTCCGTTTTCGTGGCCTCACCGATCGTGCTGTGGTTTTCGCGCGGCGAAAAGGCGCGTCTGCGGCCGGAGGCACGCGGCGGCGCGGCCGGGGGTGTGGTTGCTCCCAGCAGCCAGGCGGCTCTCCCGGCAAAGGCGTAGCAACGAGCCCCATGGCTTCGAGTACGGGCCGGTCATCGAGCGCGCGGATGCCGGCGCTCAGCGTGTCACGGATTTGCAGGCTCATCGTTTCGCCAATCAATGGGAATCAGCTTGCCCGTGCGATACATTTCATCGACCTGCGCATTGGCCGGGGCGTCGTCGAGAACGATCTCCTTTTCAGGAAGCTGGGCTGGCGGGGAAACGTTTTGCGGCGGGGTCTTGGGTTTTAGGTTTGTTTGCAACGCCATTGACCGTCGTGCGCCCCTCGCTTAAGGTTGCCTCCCCGTCAGTTGACACTCTGGCGGGGTTGCAAATTTTCAGCCACTCTTATCAACCACATTATCTTAGCTGTTATGCCTGAAGTTATCGTCCGCAAAGGGGAGCCTGTTGACCGGGCTTTGAAGCGCCTCAAGAACAAGCTCGATTCGGAGGGGATCATGGACGAGGTGCGGCGGTTGCGCGCCTTCGAGACGCCTTCGCAAAAGACGCGGCGCAAGGCCAAGGCCAACGCCAAGCGGGGGAAGGTCAAGTTTCGTTTCAATCCGAACACGTTGCGCGAACCAGGGGCTCAGCCGGGCGCCGTTGCGCCGGAGCCAGCGCCGGCTTACCGGGGCTAGGGGGTGGTGGCTGTAGCCACGGCAGTCTGTTGCCGTGCCTGCCGCGAAGCGGCTCCAAAATGAGGGAGGGGCGGGCTCTCCGAGCCGTCCCAAGCTGTCTGGAGGGTCGGCCGGCGCGGATTGACGCTTCTGCCAGAAACGGGGTTTTCCACATCGGCAGCTTGGCTTAACGATTGCACTGTGCCCGGCAACCAGGGCGGTCGCCCTACAATCGGACTTCCATGGACGACGAATCCCATCGGCTGCTCGCTGTCCGGCGTGAGAAACTCGCGACACTGCGTGGAAAAGGCGTGGCGCCTTTCGGTGGCAGCTTTCCGGCGGACGGCAACATCGGTGAGATCGCTGGCCGCTTCTCCGAAGGCGCCGTTTTCCGCGCCGCGGGCCGTGTCACCGCTCATCGGGATATGGGCAAGTCCCACTTTCTGGACTTAAGCGATCTCACCGGCCGCATACAGATCTACGTTAATCTCAAGACGCTGACGCCCGAGCAAGCGGAGGTTTTCGCCTTGCTCGATCTCGGCGATTTCCTGGGGATCGAGGGTGAAGGCTTCGTCACGCGGACGGGCGAACGCACTTTGCGCGTGCAGCGGTTCGAGCTGCTGACCAAAGCGCTGCGTCCGCTGCCGGACAAATACCACGGCCTGGTCGATGTCGAGGCGCGGCATCGGCAACGGTACCTCGATCTGCTGGCGAATGAGCGTTCACGGGAGGTTTTCCTCTTGCGCAGCCGGGTGTTGCACGGCATCCGCACGTTCCTGCACGAACGCGGCTTTTTGGAGGTGGAAACGCCGATGATGCAGCCGGTGCCCGGCGGCGCTGCGGCCGAGCCGTTTAAGACGCACCATCATGCGCTCGACATGGATCTGTACCTGCGCATCGCGCCGGAGCTTTACCTCA
Organism: uncultured Chthoniobacterales bacterium; assembly: GCA_964250275.1. Classification (GTDB taxonomy): domain Bacteria; phylum Verrucomicrobiota; class Verrucomicrobiia; order Chthoniobacterales; family SZAS-18; genus CAXUFU01. The sequence goes on from CAXUFU010000090.1 coordinate 4,951, forward strand.
AGCGGCTGCTGGTCGGCGGATTCACGAAGGTGTTCGAGCTCAACCGCAACTTTCGCAACGAAGGGATTTCGCGCCGCCACAACCCCGAGTTCACGATGCTCGAGGCCTACTGGGCGTACTCGGATTTCGCGCAGATGGCCGAGCTGATGGAGGAGCTGATTTGCAGTCTGGCGGGCGTCGAGCAACTCGAACACCGCGACGCCGCAGGTGAAGTCACGCGGACCATCCACTTACAACGCCCGTGGCGCCGCGCCCGGTATCGGGATCTTCTGCGGGAAATCGATCCGCAATGGTTTGACTACACGGCCGCTGAACGGCTGGCCCGGGCGCAAGCCTTGGGCGTGGAAGTTCACGCCGGGATGGCGAATTTTGAGGTGACCCAACAAGTCTTCGAGAAGCGGATTGAGGAAAAAACCTTCGACCCGCTGTTCGTCACACATTTGCCGAAGGAACTGGTGCCGCTCGCCCGGCAGAACGCGCAGGACGATTCGCTGGTCGACGTGTTCGAGTTGGTCATCAACGGCATGGAGTTCGCGCCGGGTTACACCGAGCTGACTGACCCGCTAATCCAGCGCGAGCGGCTCCTGGAACAAGCCGGCGAAGAGACCCAGGCGGTGGACGAGGAGTTCCTCTTGGCCCTGGAGCACGGCATGCCGCCCGCCGGCGGGATCGGCCTGGGCATCGACCGGCTGGTGATGTTGCTCAGTGGATCCGAAAGCATCCGCGACGTGATTCTTTTTCCGCATCTGCGGACGAAAGAATAGCGGTCAATCTTCAGTCGCACTCGCCTGCTTGCAGGCACATGCTCAGGCCAAGGGTGGTAGACCTGAAACGCCCTGCCAGAGGAGAAGAACACGCTCTATATCCCGGATTTGCGTAGGCGTGAGGATCCCAAGTCGCCGCAGAAAATACCTGGGGGGCAGCGACTGAATGCCCTGCACCAAAAACGCACCCTCTGCCAAAAAACGCGTAGGAGCAGAAACCTCGAACTGTGAACCGCGTGTTCTCGTAACGTGCGGAATAACTCCGATGAGTGCCCGATCGCTGTCCCCGTAAGGGATACTAATGACGAGCGCGGGACGAACCTTTTGGGTGATACCAAAATCTACCTGCCAGACTTCTCCGCGGCTAGGCACGCGAAGCATCCTCCTCTTCGTCAAGCGATCGGAACGTTTCTGCTGCTAGCGCCGCAAAATCGTCCTCCGTCAGGTCGTCGGAAAGTGGGACACGCTCAATGATGGCACGGCGCAACGCGACGTGTTCGGAGGAGGAAAGCTGCTCGACCTCCGCCAGGATACGGGTGACGGCTTGAGTCATTCGAGCAGTCTAATCATCGTCTCGATCCAAGCAAGTTACTCCAACCCGCCGAACTCTCCGCCGTTCGGCCTACCAGCTCTAGAACCGCCGCCTCACCGCACCTTCAGCAGCTCGACCTCGAAAATCAGCGTCTCGTCCGGCCCGATGACGCCGCCGGCGCCGCGGCGGCCGTAGGCCAGGTCTGAGGGAATGACAAAGTGATACTTTGCGCCCTCTTTCATCAACTGCACGCCTTCGGTCCAGCCGGCGATGACCTGGTCGAGGCCGAACTCGATCGGGGCGTTGCGCTTGTAGGAACTATCGAACTCGGTGCCGTCGAGCAGCGTGCCGCGATAATGCACCAGGACGGTGTCTGTCGCATTGGGGCTCTTGCCGGTCCCTTCGCTCAAGACCTTGTACTGCAGCCCGCTCGGGGTGGTGTGAACGTCCGGTTTGCCGCCATGCTCTTGCAGATAAGCCGCGCCTTTTTCGATTGGGGACTGAGCCATAAAGATCAGGGAGAGGTCTATAAAACCCGCCCCGAAGCTTCGGAGCGAGGCGGGAGCGTGGAGGGTATCGCAAGCCGTCTGACCGTCGACCGTCTGCATTGCCGGCTTCGCTTCGATAGGTATGTTTTAGCGGTGGCATCGAAACCTCTTCGGACGGCTCTGCTTGCAGCGATGATGGCACTGGCGTTGTCCGCGGTCGGCAGCATCGCGCACGCGCAATTATCCTGGACGAACAAAACCCTGGAGCTCAACTCGGACTCGACGACGGCGACCTTGGAGGGCCGCTTTCACTTCGTCAACTCGGGCCCGGGCGCAGTCGAAATCCTGCGCGTGGAAACGAGTTGCGGTTGTACCAGCGCCAAACTGGACCAACGCCATATCCAGCCCGGCGAAGGCGGCGATATCGTCATCACTTACAAGCGTGGCTCGCATACGGGCTTGCAGAAGAACGTGATCGAGGTGGAAACCAGCGATCAGCCGCCGGTCATGCTGACGCTGCTGGTCCATATCCCGGAGGTGCTGGAGATTCAGCCGGCGTTCGTGACCTGGACCCATCAGGAAGCCAAAACGCCCAAGGCCATTGCGCTGAAGCTCATCGTGGCTGGAAAAATCACGGCGCTTGACGTGCAATCGTCGGATCCCTTCGTGGCCGTCGCGACAGAGGCGGTGGTGCCGGGCAAGGAGTATCGGCTGGTGGTATCGCCGCACGGGGTCGACCACTTTTTGCGGGCCATCCTGAGCATCACCTGCGAGCTGGACGGCGGGGAGAAGAAGACGTTTACCAGCTACGCGACCGTTCAACCGGCGCCGGTGAACTGATCCCGCGCGGCTGTACTGGCGGTCGGTGACCGTGGGCCGTGCGCGGTAGTTCCATCCGCTCAGTGAGGGTAGCAAAACCGAATCGTGTGTAATGAAACGATCCCCGCTGACTTTACTCGCCGCATCTACGGCGTTTTTGCTGGTCGCCGCCACCGCGCCGCTGGCGCTCGCCCAGGACAGCCCAACGGACCCGACCAACCCGACCACGGTGGTGCCGGCGCCGACCGTCAGCGCGGTTCCAAGTCAGACCCAGACGACCGTCACCACCACGGCCCCTGACCAGACCAAGACCACGCAAACCACGGTGACCACCACGCCGGCGGTTCCCGTGGTGCCGGTGCAGCCCGGACAGCACCTGGCGGAAATTGAAATCGTGCTGACCCACGGGGACGTCCAGGCATATTTCGGCCGGGCGCCGCGGGGCGAAAAATTTTCGGTGGGCGACGCCAGCTTCAACATCAAGCTGCCGAGCACCGCGACGGTCACCAAACTAGCCAAGCGGGACAAGACCTGCGAAGAAGGCGCCGACAAGGTGACGGTCGACAATCCCTGGCACGTCACCGTGCCGTTCAGCGAGCCGGGGCGCTATGTTTTCAACATCGTCGAGTGGGACGATGATCCGGTGGCGGCGCTCGTCTTGGTGAAGGTCGATGGCGTCGTCAAGTTCGAGGGGCACGGCAGCGACGACGACATGCGCAATTGGCCGCAGGCGGTTTACGGTGAAGGCGTGCACCGGACCGGCAGTCGCGAGATTGCGTTCGACGTGGACTGATACAAAGCGGTAGGGATGGGTCTCCGACCCGGTCCCTTGCTGTCTGGGAACGTTTCCCGGTTAATGGCGCGCCCACGGCCAAGCGCGCCTCCAGACAGTGGGGGACCGGGTCGAAGACCCATCCCTACCTGGTACATTATCCGCCGGCCACTACGCGCAAGATCTCGAGCCGGTCGTCCGCGACTACCTTAACCTCTGCCCATTCAGAGCGCAGCAAGGC
>CAXUFU010000091.1:0-8528 GCA_964250275.1 uncultured Chthoniobacterales bacterium
GCCGACGAGGCCGTGGATCGCGTTGTCTGGATCTCGACCGAGGATCTGATAGCAGTCGTGCGCCCAGCACTGGACCGTGTGCACATGGGCGTCGAGACCTTCACCGATCCCCAACGTGAGAGTGTAGGGCTGTGGTTTGAGCGCCGGCCAGTCAAACTCCAGCACCACGTGCCAATCGCCGGTTTCGGCGAGATCAAACTGTGTTCGCCCACCTCCCGCGTCACGCAGGAGCAAAGAGTTTTGCCCGCAAACCTGCTGGCCGGTGCCGTCGCGGATGAGGTAACCAAAGATCAGGTTCTCCCGCCGCTCATGCACCCGGACGATCGCCTGGACCACCACCCGCTCGCCAGGCGCGCGGGCTTGCACGGGCCGGTTGGCGGCATCGGTCACCGCCGCCTGCACGATGCGCAACGCGCCGCGACCGCTGAGCTGCTCCTGGCCCAGCACAGTCCAGACGATTTCCGCCGGCGGGTTGCCAGCGGCGGCCACGGCGGGTTGTCCGCCCGGGGCGCCCTCGTTGTGCAGCGATTTCAAGTACCGCTCGATCCCGGGCGCGATCGGACCGTCGTAATCCAGCTTTCCTCCCTGCAGAATGATCAGGCGCGAGCAAAGCGCCGCGAGCTGGGCCGGATCGTGGCTGACGATGATCTGCGTCGCGTCCGCCAAGGGTCCGCGCAGAAAGTCGTAGCAGCGTTGCTGGAAGAAAATGTCCCCGACGGCCATGGCTTCGTCGATGATCAGAATCTCCGGATGCACCAGCACAAACACCGCGAAGGCCAGCCGCAGGACCATCCCGGACGAATAATGCTTCAGCGGCCGATCCATGAACTCGCCGATCTCCGCGAAAGCCGTGATCTCCGGGAAACGCGCGAGGATTTCGCGGCGGTGCAAGCCCAGCAAGGAACCGTGCAGCAGGATGTTCTCGCGTCCCGTAAAATCCGGATTGAATCCCACCCCCAGTTCCAACATGGACTGAACTTTGCCCTCCACGCGCACCGAGCCACGCGTGGGTTGCAGCACGCCCGCGATCAGCTTGAGCAGCGTGCTCTTGCCGCTGCCGTTGCGCCCGATGAGACCGACCCGTTCCCCGGCACGGACCTCGATGGAGACATCGTTTAAAGCAACGACTTGCCCGGCGATCAGCGGGGACGCTTCGCCCTGGAAACGCCCCCAAAGCCTGCGTCCGACCTCTCTGAGGGTAAGAGGTTCGGTCCGATAAATCTTTGCGACCTGTTCCAGGCGGACTGCCAGAGCTCGTTCCATACGGGGCGAGTGGTCCGAACTTCAACGTGCGGCTTGAACACGCCTGGCCTCGCCGGGGGAAAGTTGGGCGAGGAAGCCGCGTTTCCAAAACGCGTGCTGGTAAGCCTGGCGTAAACGCGCAGGATGGAGCCAACGGTCCAACTTGCCCGGCGGTTGGGCGATCGGGCGGCCGGGGCTGCTGCCACCGAAGGAATCTCTGGCCGATAAAGCTCCGAGCGTGCGCGCCTCTTCCAGAGTCGGCTGGCGCAGGAGACGTTCCAGCACGGCTTCCAGATAGCTCAGACCCGTGCCGGACCAATCCAAAAGCTCACGGCCCGGCGCCAAGGCAGCCACATCGCGCACGAACTCCACCGCACGCTCCCGCATCCGGGTGATACAGCGTTGCTGCCCGTCTTCGTGTTCCTGCGATCCATACACGGGCTCGATGCCGCCATCCGCGCCTTCCCGCAGACCGACGATGGTGGGGTGTGGCGCACCGAAGAACAACTCGATCAACTCCACCGCTTCAGACACCAAGGCACAGCGCGGCGCGGGCTTGTCGAGGTGAAAGAAGAACGACGACAGATCGCAACCGGCTTCCTGGGCCGTCCGCGCAAAGTGCCACGTCCCGAAGTAAAAAGCGCGCAGAGCGCAGTGTTCCTGCCCAGCCGTTTGTGCCTGCAGGTTAAAAAGGGTTTGCAAAGCCCGGGCCGACGATGCTTGCCACCCGACATCGATCACCGCGAACTTTGCCGCGAGCGCAGGGATGAAACCCATTTGCGCGCAGTACCGCTGGAGACGCTCGCGTTCGGCGGCAGTTTGCCCCAGAATGACGGCCTCGAGCGACAGAAATAACGCGCGCATTGCCCGCTGATCCGCCTCGCTGCGGAACACTCCACCCGCCGTGGTGACGACTTCATCTGGAGAGGCGAAGCCCGCCTGCCGGATCTCTGCGCCGCATGATGCGGGATCGACGCCCAGCCGCGTCAAGAAGTGGCGGACTTGGAGGTTGGGATTCGGCGTCAGCAGGAATTGCCAGGCCGCATGGTCGAAGGCCGTGATTTGCGGCAGGTTCAATAGCCGGCGGGAGGCCGCCATGTTCACGGCTTGAATTTTCAGGCCGGCAGCCGCGGTAAGAAAATCGCACGCCTGGCGCAGATAGTGTCCGTCCCGCGCGAGGAAAAAAAGCCGTTCACGACCTTCCAGGTGGGCCTGGCGCAGCAACCAGTGCAGAAACGTGAAGTACAGCGGCCCGCCAACTTCGTAGCCCAGGCGATCCCACAAAGCGTCATTTTGCGTCCCAGCCTGGTTGGCCTCCGCGAGGGCTGGACGCTGGTCCGCCAAGGAACGTCGCGCCAGGCCCACACACAGGGAACTCAAGAGGTCACCGCCCGCGAAAGTCGAGATGGATGCGCCAGCATTCGACTGGTCAACCAAAGCCAGCGACTTCGCGGGAAGATGGCGGGCAGTTGCGTCCCAGTGGATGGTCCGCAGGCCCCGCTCCCGGGCACGCTCCACATCGGAAGGAAAGTTATCTCCCACGTGCACGATTTCTCCGGGTGGGCATCCGAGGTGACGCAGCACCTGATCGAACAGCCCGCCGGAGTGCTTGCTGGTCCCAGCCTCCGAGGAGAGAAAGAGGCTGCCCTTGTCCACCGGGTAACCGGCCCGACGGAGTTGGTTCGCCACAAAACCGGGCGGGAGATACATATCCGAGACAAAGATCACCCGCACTCCCGCGCGTTCCGCGGCCAAGGCTGCGCCCAAGACGACCGGGTCTGGGTAAAGCAACGTCGCTTCGGCCCCCAACTCCATTTCCACCAAACGGTCTCGGAACCTGGACGGCTCCACCCCGACGGCTGCGCAAAACACGTCGTAAATTTCGGCCAACGATACTTCCTCGTGCCCGGCGGCAGCCAGTTTGCGGGCGCGAGCCGTGCGTTCGGCAGACACGCGCAGAGTGCCGAAAGGAAGCTCTGGATCGAGGCCAAGTTCCCGGCGCACTGCGGGCTCCAGCAGAAGGAAGGCATCGAGCGGGTGCCGCACGATCCGGCGTAGCGCCGTGTCAAAAACGTCCAGCGAAAGCACCCGGGGAAGCGGTTTGTCCCGCAGGACCGCAGCCAACGCCTCGAAACAGGAGCTGGCTGGCAGCGGGCCTGGTTTGCCGCCGTCGGTCCCCTGGGACGTGGCCGGGGGAGCCAAGCTGCCGGCGGCAGGAGCTTTTAGCCGGCGGTTGCGCGTCAAAAACCACTCCCAACGGCGGAGCCGATTTTGCACCTTTTGCGTTTCGTGGATCGCTTGTTCACCCCGGGTGCGCAAGTCCCAGAGCAGGCTGGTCTGGCCGTGCAGCAGCCGGGCCGAACTCATGAGGTAACCCATGCCCAGATGGCCCGCCCGCAGGTCCTCGCGCAGATAGTGGTTGCGCAGTTCCGCGCTCTTGCGCGCGTGCTCGTCGCGCGCGTCCGTCACCGTGTTGGCGTAGATCGTGCCGCCGCAGCGGTGCCTCCAGTGGTAGTTGGCCAAGCGTCGATCGATGACTCCGATCTCGAAGCGCGCGAGAAAGCGCAGATTGAAATCCCAGTCGCCGACCACCGAGAATCGCTCGTTGAACAGGCCGATCTGCTCGTGCACGGCGCGCCGGTAAACGAACGCGATTGGCGCGAAGGGATTGTCGGAGCCGGCGGCGAATAGTTCGATGCTCTCCACCGGCAAATAATCTTCCCGGCCAAGTTCATCCACGCCGCCATGGGCGCCAAACTCTTCGAGCACGCGGGCGGTTTGGGTGACGACGCCCTGGACGGGACTCGTCCCCCCTGCTTCGTCGAGGAAATGGAGGCAGGCGCGCAGAAAATCGCTTTCCCAGGAGTCGTCGTCATCGTGGATGGCGACGAAGTCACCCGCGGCTGCCGACAGCCCGCTGTTGGAGGCGTTTTGCATGCCTCGACACACCGGATGGTCGATCACCTCGATCCGGCCCGCGTAGGCTTGCTCGTACTCCGCCAGCAAGCTGTGCAGCAGGTGCGGATTGCCACCGTCGTTGACGATGACGTGCAGCCAATCACGGCAGGTCTGGCCCAGGACCGACCGGATACAGCGGCCCAGCAGAAGAGGACGGTCCCTCGTGCGTGTAATGACCGTCACCCGAGCACGCTCGCGGGCCATCTGGGTAGCAGTCATAGACATTTCCGAGTGCTGGAGACCAGCAGTTATGAGCGCGAGGCGTGCGCAGACGCAGCAGCCTCGTCAACCGCGGCCGACGATCCCTGCCTCTCATCCGTTAAGGCATGGTAAGCGCGCAAAAGCTTGCCGTATTCACCCTCCAGAGCCCGGTACTGCGCGAGCAGTTCGCCGTAGGCACGTTCGAGGTCGGCATAGGCCGCCAGGGTGGCGGAGTGAGCAGCCCTCTCACTTTGCAACTTCTCGGCCGCGGTTGCCGCTTGGTATTGGGCGTACTCACCGTGCAGGTAGAGCTGCAGGTAGTTTTGCTCGCAAGCCTGGAAAAACGGCGTGGTTGCCGCCGCCGCCGCTTGCAAGGCTTGCAACTTTTCCCGGCACGCCGCCGTCAACAGGGCGTCCCCAGGCTGGTACAGAATGGCCAGCCCGTAGGCCACGGGCAGAATAATGGCCGACCATTCTGCGCCCTCAGGTCCCGCCAGGAAATCCTCCACCGCCGTCAGCACCCCGTTGCGCGGGCCGCCCGCTGTCATCGAAATGGCGTAACGCCCGGGTTCGCGTAAACCGCCCTCGACCAAATCGTCGCCGTCTAAGGAAACCCCCAAGGTTTCCGACCAACCCTGACGAGCGCCAGCGGGTACCATCGACGGCAGGTAGTACATGTCACGCCGGCCCCACGGCCATCCGACATCGTGGACGAAGACAATGGGACCAGGTTGACGACCGACCCGCTCGCGGGCGACACCGGTAATCAAGGCCAGCTCTTGACGCACGGTGAAGAAGTTGTGGTCGCCGTCGAGGAAATTAGCGTCGCAACGATCCAGCGTCGGCAAGACGGCCAGAGAATGGTTTTTGTGCATTTCGCAGTCGCCCGCCCGTTTGGCGGCGGCGGGATCCATCTCAGGATCGATGCCCACGTAGGCGCAACCACGCTCCCGTCCCCACGCCAGTAAACGGGCAGTCAAAGCACCCTGTGCCACGCCGATCTCACAGATTTTTTTGGCAGGAAAGGTCGTGAGGATGGGCTCGAGCAAAGGCCAGAAGATCTCCATCGATCCAATCCGAACAGTCGGCGATGAAGGCGTCTGCATCATGGGAAAGCTTGCGCGCGGCGGAAGGAATGCTGCTCGGTATACAGGTAGCGGCACCGCACGCTTACGCAAGAACGGCCACGGCAAACAGAGCGCGACGGAGCCCTGGCGGCATGGGGAGCCGGCGGCCACATCCCCGGGGCGCCGGACCTAACTTCCCGGTCGACCTTAATGTTACAGATCAGCAACAATGTCGCTCAACTGTAACCAACCACGCGTTGATAATCTTCTTTGCACGGAGCACCTATGCCTCCGTTTCACCAGGCAGATACCTGGGAAAAGCATGAATGTCCCGCCTCGCGTTGTCCCGCGTTCCCATAGAGCGCGGGGCAGGAAAATCGAAAGCGCAACCCTTTGAGAGGGAGCGCGTTCGCGCGTCGGAAACGTCACAATAACTATTTGGACTCGGTCGCACGGAATGGGCAAGGTCCAGCGTAGTTCCGGCGCGGTCATTCAGGTTGATGACCAATTCGGCAACCCACACCGCACTTAACGAAGAGAACACACCAACAGTATGAACCATCCAGTAACTAAAACTCTCCTGGCGCTAGGATGCGCCGGCTCGCTCGCCGCTACCGCCAGCGCGCAGCTCCCCACCACCTATTCTTCGGGGGACTTCCTCGTAGGTTTCCGCGAGGTCGGCGCTGCTACCAGCGTTGTGGTTGACATCGGGCCGATCGCAAACTTCACCCTTCCTGCGGTCTATACGATTGGCGCGGGAACGACCCTCTCGACTCAATTTGGCGCCAATTGGGAAACCAACCCCAACGTGTTTTTCAGCCTTGCCGAGACGGACGCCAGCGATAAGACCAGCTATGTGACCTCGCCCCAGTATCTGGTAGGCGTAAACGCCGGCCCGGCCACAATCTGGGGGCGTTTGGGTAACGCTAATGCCATCCATCTGCAGGGTGACATCAACAGCTTGGGCGGCGAGTTCAGCAACCCGATCGCGACGACCTTTAGCAACCCGGAAGTTCAGGAGAACTCGGATCCGAATGCTTACGCGAACTTCATGCCAGGCGGCTCGAAAGACGCTGGGCACGCAGGCCCCGGCAACATTGCCTTTAGCTTCTTTAATCCCACGACCGAAGGTAACTTCGGGGCGGTCGACCCAGTCACCGGCACCGACGTGGGTGCGGCCGGTGTCACGCTCAATCTGATCCAACTGGTGCCTGGAACGCCGAATACTCCAGGAAACGACGTGGGCACCTTCTCGCTCAGTCCCGATGGTAACCTGCTGACGTACACGCCCGAAGTATTACCGGTCCCGGAACCCTCTGATTACGTGATCATCAGCTTGGGAGGCGCGCTCGCCCTTCTTTGCTTCCAGATCAACAAACGGCGCAACTCCTCCGCGCAGGCGTAGTCCGCTGAACCATTGCAAAAAACAACCCCTAACTGATCGGACACAAAACCTCATAATTACTCACAAATGAAAACGAAACTCTCCAAAACCCTATTGGGCGGCGTCGCCGTTCTCGGGATGGCCAGTGCCGCCTCGGCTCAGACCACGGTTTACATCACCGGTTCCACCGCGTTCCGCGCCTCCTGCATCAACGAAATCAACAACCTGCTGACGGCAAACGGCGGCGGCCAGGTGATTGCGACGGATACCGCTGGTGCGAGCGCCATCACCAGTTCCAACGCGATCACGTTTTCCAACGGCAAGGTTGCCGGAAATCCCGTGATCATCAAGGCGTCGTTCTCCGGATCCGGTGCAGGCGTTCAGACCGTTGCGGCACCCGCCGGGACCTTCACCGTACCCTTCTTGCCCGTTGGGGCGACCGGGACGAATAACCCGAACCCTCAGACCGCCGGCAACCCGGCCGACAATGAGGTGCCGGACATCGCCCTGTCCGACGTGTTCCAAGGGACGACTCCCTTCAACGGGAGCTTCAACGGAGTGACCTACGCCGCGTTGACCGATAACGAGGTAGGTGTGGTGGCATTCACCTTCGCGGCCAGCAAGGGCTTCCCCGCGGGTCAGACGATGACCTCGCAGATTGCTCAGGATCTCTTCCCGGGCGGTGACGTTCCCTTGTCGCTGTTTACTGGCAGCGCCTCTGACGTGAACACCGCCGTTATCGCGACGGGCCGCAACGCCGACTCCGGCACGCGTTTGTCCGCCGTGGCTGAGACAGCCGTGGGCGTCAATACGGCGCTGTTCCAATACAAACCGACGGTTTCTGGAACCAGCATTACCTCGCTTGCTCCGTATCCGGCCGCGACGGTTAACGGCGTCCCGCACGTTGCGGGTGATGGTGGCGAATCGAGTGGCGGCACCCTGCGCGGTTACCTGGTTGACACGGTCAGCCAGGCGGCAGTGAATACTGTCGACAACTCATTCACCACGGGTGGTTTCCTGGCCACCTATCTCGGCATGAGCGATTTCAACGCGGTTTCGGCCAGCGGTGCCGTTCAGCTGGCTTACGCGGGTATTGCGGAGTCGCAGGCTGAAATTGAGAATGGCGCCTACACGTTCTGGAGCTACGAGCACCTGGACTACAAGAGCAGCATTACTGGCGTCAAATCGACGGTCGCGACCAGTTTGGCTAATCAGATCAAGGGCTCAACTTCCGCGACACTTAGCCCGAATGTCTCGCTGGGAGACATGCAAGTGGCACGGAACGGTGACGGCGCGGCAGTCTTCACGCTGAACCACTAAGCGGCATCGCTGCTTGTAAGAAACGCTCTAACAACAAACCAAAACGAGCGGTGCGGGGGGGGTTGCCCCCCCCCCGGTTTTTTTGCCGTGCGGAAACACTCTCCCGCCGGCCAGGGCGAGCCAAAGCGTCTGCGTGTTAGCGCTTGTGATCGACGTCCCCTTTGACGAAGAGCGTTCAGCAAGCGGCCTGGCGAGTCCGCTAAAAGGAGGGCGGCCGATCGGTCCGGGGCCAAGTTTGCATAAACCGCCAAGCGCACTAGGAGCAGATTAGAAGATCTCGTAGCCGGTGCTTGAAGCTTTGTCGCGGCGGTCTGTGACCGGCGGCGACGCTGTGCCTCGGGCACGGGCATCGACGG
>CAXUFU010000092.1:0-5277 GCA_964250275.1 uncultured Chthoniobacterales bacterium
CCGGAGGGGGCACCAACTTCGGGCCATCCAAAGGGGGGCCCGGGCCCGCTCCGGCGGGCCCCCCGACTGTCTGCCGAGAGGGACGCGCCCGTAGCTCCACAATGCTTGCCGACCGGGCGAGCGCGCAAACCGGCCGACAGAACGCGCGCCCTACCTGGGAGTTTAAAAGCTACCGGCCCGGCGCCGCCGCGGACGGTTTGGCCGGGCCGCTCGCCGTGGCGGCGGCGGTTGGCGAAGCCTTCCGCGCATTCTCGGGCTATGGTTCCACCCACACTGCATGCATCGCATAATGCACCGTCACCCGGTCGCCCACCTTCAGATTCGTCATACCTTTGGTGTCCGGCGTGCGCGCAAATTCCCAGCTCTCCTTGGTTTTGGCCTGCTGGACGACCAAAGTCGTATCCGTCAAGGCGATGATCGGACCGGTCATCGGATATTCTTTGGGCGGGCCGGCGAAGGCCAGCGGCGCGGCGCACAGCAACCAGCCGCCGAGGACGGCGCAGGAGAGTCGGAGAGTGTTCATGAAGACGATGTGGTCGCAGGAAGTGGAACGGCGATGACCGCGGAGTGCGAGTGATTTCGCGCGGCGAGTTTCGTCCGGCCTTGGCTCCGCCGCAATTCCCTGGGTCAGCGCCCGCGCAAACACCGGGGAGCGCCAGGGTGGCTTCACGGAAAAACGCTGCTTGACGTTTAGAGCCGAATTTTCGATTTTTGGCGCCACTTCCGCCACCAGCCTCTTTTTATCGCTCGGGCCTCCGGCTGAGTTTTCGTCCTTTATGAAATATTTCGCTCCTCGCCGCCTGGTTTCCCGCCTGGTGTTGGTCGTTCTCTGCGGGTGGCTGGCCGGCGGTCTGGGGGTTGGCGCGCCGCGCGCCTCTGCCCAGGCGCTCCTGCCTCCGACCGGGCCGATCGTCCGCGAGATCGACGTGCAATACGCCGGCAAACCCACCATCAGCCGCGAGCGCATCCTCGCCAACATGCGCACGACCGTGGGCCAGCCTTTCGCGCAAACGAACGCCGAAGAAGACATCCGCAGCCTCTACGGCACGGGCGAGATCACCAACGTGCGCATCTTCAGCGAGCCTTTGCCCGATGGCGTCAAGGTCATCGTCATCGTGCAAACGCGTTCGATGATCAAAGCCATCCTGTTCAAGGGGGCGACCAAGTTTTCCAGCAAGAAACTCCAGCGCCAGATCACTTCCAAGCAGGGCAAAATCCTCAACGAAGAAACCGTCGAGCAGGATCGCCAGAAGATCGCCGATTACTACCACGACAAAGGCTTCCAGAACGTCGACGTCAAATCGGACATCGCGATGAACGACAAGGACAACACCGCGACCATCACCTTCACCGTCATGGAAGGCGAACGCGGTCTCCTGCGCTCGGTCCGGTTCGAGGGCAACCAGCACATCAAGAGCAGCCAACTGCGTTTTGCCATGAAGGGCACGCGCGGCAAATCGATCATCTCGTTCATCGACAAAAGCGGCCGGCTCGATCAAGCCAAGCTGCACGAGGATCTCGATTCCATTCGCGACCTCTACCAGAGCAAGGGCTACATCGATATCGATATCCCCGAGACCCGGCTGGAAAAACTGGCTAACGGCGATCTCAACCTGGTCATCGTCATCCGCGAAGGCACTCAATATCACGTCGGCACGCTGGCCTTCGACGGCACCCAGATCTTTACCCCGGCTGAAATCCGCCGCTTCCTGAAGATGAAGGAAAACGCCATCTACTCGCCCAAGGGGCTGAAGGATGACGTCAAAACCATCCAGGATTACTACGGGTCGCGCGGTTACGTCGACGCTCACGTCACCCCGGAAGCGACGCCAAATGGGCCCGGCCACGTCAACCTGGTCTACAAGGTCGAAGAAGGTGGCCAGTCTTTCGTGGACCGCGTCAACATCGCCGGCAACAGCGTCACCAAGGACAAGGTCATCCGCCGGGAAATGCCGGTGGCGCCCGGTGACGTCTTCAACACCGTCCTGGGCGAGGCGGGCAAGAAGCGGCTCGAAAACCTCGGGTACTTTGAAAAGGTCGACACCAATCCCGAGGACACGGATGTAGCGGACCGCAAAGATCTGGACGTGCTCGTGCAGGAGAAACGCACGGGGTCGTTGAGTTTCGGCGCCGGTTTCAGTTCGATCGACAGCCTGCTCGGACAAATCGAACTGAGCCAGGCCAACTTTGACATCACCAACTTCCCGAACTTCACCGGCGGCGGCGAGCGCTTCCGCTTACTGCTGCAGTACGGCCTGGTGCGCAAAGATCTCGTGCTCTCGCTGACCGAGCCGTACTTCCTGAACACCCACCTGGCCGTTGGCGGCGAGATCTTCTACCACGACAGCGATTATCTGAGCAACGACTACGACCAGCAGAACCTCGGCTTTGACATCAACGTCCGCCGCGGGATCACGCGCTTTACCGCCGTCAGCCTCGAGTACCGGCTGGAAACGATCGACATCAACAGCGTCAATTCCAACTCCACGATCCTGCAACAGGAAGTCGGCAGCCGCTCCCGCAGCGCCTTGCGTGCGGACTTCAGTTATGACACCCGCGATAGCGTCTTTCTGACCCGGCGCGGCGCGCGGGTGGATATCTCCCCGTACATCGCGGGCGGTCCTTTGGGCGGCCAGACCAACCTGGCTGGCCTGGACATCACGGCGGCGCACTACACGCCGCTGCCTTTCGACGGCATCCTGCTTTTCAACGCCGAGCTAGCCGGCGTCAACACGATCGATGGCGGCGACCGCGTGCCGGTGTTTGACCGCCTCTACCTGGGCGGCGCAAACAATCTCCGCGGCTTCGGTTTCCGCGAAGTCGGTCCGAAGGATTACAAGGGCAACCCGGTCGGTGGCCGCAGCCTGGCGCGGGTGACGGCGGAGTATACCTATCCGATCATCGAGCGGGTACGCGGCGCCTTCTTTTACGATGCCGGCTTCGTCAACCAGGACGGTTTTGACTTCGATCCGAAGACTTTCTACAAGCGCACGGATTTCAGCTCGGATCCCAACCGTGTCTCGGACAATCCCCGGCTCCCGATTCCCAACGCGCACGGCTCGGATGAAACGAACATCGAGTTCGGCCAAAGTTACGGGATGGACGTGGGTCTCGGCTTCCGCCTGGATTTGCCGATCGGCCCTGTCCGGCTGGATTACGGAGTGCCGTTACTTTACGACGACTTCGACCATCGGAAGCTCGGCAAATTTACCTTCAATGTCGGCTATCAATTTTGAACGAAGCCGTTTAGGCTCGGTCAAACACGTCCTTCCTACCGAATGAAAACTACTCTCGCTCTCTCCGCCGTCGTGCTGGGCCTCTTTTTTGCAGGCGTCAGCGGCGCTCAAGCCCAGGTTAAAATTGGCGTCGTCGACATGAACAAAGTCTTCAGCGGCTACTACAAAACCAAGGACGCGGAAAACAAGATCAACGACGCGCGCGAAGTGGCGAAAAAGGAGCTGGACGACCGCATGGAGTCGCACAAGCAACTGCTCGATGAAATCAATCAGCTCAACAAGGACATCGACAATCCGGCCTTGAGCGCCGCCACCAAGACGGATCGGACCAAGAAACGCGAAGACAAAATCCAGCAGGTGCGGACGCTCGAGAACGAGATCAACGACTTCAAAAACAGCCGTGAGAAACAGCTCCAGGAGCAAGCCGTGCGCATGCGCAATCAGATCGTCGAAGAGATCATGAAGCTGGTGGAGGATCGCGTGAAAAGCGATAACTACGATCTCGTCTTCGACAAATCCGGTCAGAGCCTCAACGGCGTGCAGATCGTGCTGCATTCGAAGGAAAGCATGGATTTCAGTGACGACATCATCACCGCTCTGAATAAGACCCGGCCCGCGCCGGGGGCTGCCGGCACCGGCAGCGTCGCGACACCCGCTCCCGCCGCTTCGCCCAAGAAGTAACCGCGGCTGCGGAAGTTTGGCTGGCGGTCGCCGCGGCACTCTGCGCGCTGGCGGCATCACCGCAGGGAACCAACTACAAGGGCGGACCCGGTCACTCGAGTCCGCCTTTTTGCTTTTGCGCACGTCCCCCTGGTGATGAAGCTCACCCTGCCAGAGATCCTGGAAATCTCGGGCGGCGAACTGCTCGCCGGCGCGCTCCCGGGAGATGGCATCTCCGGTGTCGCGGCGCTCCCGGAAGCGGGACCGGATGAGCTTTCGTTTTTTGCCAACCCCAAGTATCAGGCAGCGTTGCGTGTTTCGCGCGCCGGCGCGGTGCTCGTGCCGGCG
This sequence comes from uncultured Chthoniobacterales bacterium, assembly GCA_964250275.1. Classification (GTDB taxonomy): domain Bacteria; phylum Verrucomicrobiota; class Verrucomicrobiia; order Chthoniobacterales; family SZAS-18; genus CAXUFU01. The sequence continues at coordinate 4,245 of CAXUFU010000092.1, forward strand.
GGTTATCAATCCAGCGGCGAAACGGCCGCGGGTCCGGGCGCGCCCGCGTTCATCGGCGTGCAAAATCCCTCGCTGGCCTTCGCGCGCTTTGTCGCGCGGTTTGCGCCTCCCCCGCGAACGCCGACGCCCGGCATTGCGCCCAGCGCGATCATCGGTCAGGATGTCCGGCTCGGGCCGGGTGTTGCCGTGCAGGCGTACGCCGTGATCGAGGATGGCGTGGAACTCGGTGAAAACGTCTCGGTCGGTGCGCACGTATTCATCGGCGCGGGAACGGTCATCGGCGCCGGCAGCTTGCTTTACCCGCATGTGACGATCCGCGAGCGCACCCGCATCGGCGCGCGGGTGATCATCCACAGCGGGGCGGTCATCGGCAGCGACGGTTTCGGGTTCGAGCTGCAAGGCGGGCATTACGTCAAAATCCCGCAGACCGGCACGGTGGACATCGCCGACGACGTGGAAATCGGCGCCAACAGCACGATCGATCGCGCGCGGTTCGGCCGGACGATCATCGGGGCGGGCACCAAGATCGACAACCTGGTGATGATCGCCCACAACGTCGTCATCGGTCCGCACTGCGTGCTGGTGGCGCAGTCGGGCATCTCCGGCAGCACGCGCCTGGGGAGTTACGTCACGATGGCCGGGCAGGCGGGCGTGGTGGGTCATGTCGAGATCGGCGATCAGGCGGTCATCGCCGCGAAGACAGGGGTCAGCAAGGATGTGCCGGCCAAGACGGTGATGTTCGGCATCCCGGCCGAGCCGCTGGCGAAGGCGAAGGAAAATATCGCCAACGTGCGCCGCCTGCCGAAGCTCGCGGAGCGCGTCCGCAAGCTGGAAGCGGAGCTGGCCGAGCTGCGGAAAAACCGGTAGGACGGCCCTCCGAGCCGGTCCCTTGCTGTCTGGCTGACGTGACCGGAAACGGGTCCCTTCGAAAGTGGGACGCTCTCCAAAACACTTGGACGGGGCCCCGCCCTCCGGGCCCGATTTTTGCGCGCGGGGCGCGGTGCGCCCGCCGACCGACACGGGGGCCGCCCGG
>CAXUFU010000092.1:5287-7732 GCA_964250275.1 uncultured Chthoniobacterales bacterium
GGCCCCCTTTTTGCCGGGGGGTGCCGGGGGCCCGCCAACACCCGGGCGGGGCCCGCGGGGGGGGGCCCCGTCCAAGCGCTCTGGATTCTTTATGGCTGCAATCGCGCCTGCTGTCGCGTAGTGCCCTACCTTGGGTTGGTGGCTATTTGAGTTCCGCCGCCAGGAGCTTGATCAGCAAACGCAGGCGTGCCGGGATGAGCGGTTCCTCGAGCAGCTTTTGCCTCTGGAACGGGTCGGAGATGAACGTGTGGCCGACCAGATCCGCCAACATATCCAGATTCGTCAGGTGCGACAAAAACGTATCCAACTGTCCCGGCAGTTGCAGCCCGCGTTCTTTCAAACGTTGGCACAGTTCCAAGACCTTGGCGCCCAGCGCGTCGGTCTCCACCGGGTTGCCGGCTTCGCTCGCGATCTCTTCAACCTCCGCGATCCGGAACGGCTTCTCGCGCGCGAAACCGGTGAAACGGACGCGCCGCAGCCCCTGTAAAATCAGGTTCGAAGTGCCGTCCTCCCGGCCCACGCACGCCCGGACCAGGCCGCAGCCGGCGACGTGAAAAAAATGATCCTCGGTCAGAGCTTCCCTCACGCCGGGCTTCATCAGCGCCACGCAGAACATCCGGTGGCCATCGAGGCAGTGCGCGAGCATCTCGCGGTAACGCTGTTCGAAGATGTAGAGGGGAAGCAGCGCATGGGGAAAAAGCAACGCTCCAGGGAGCACCATGACGGGCAGGCGCGCGGGGATTTCGATGGTGGTATCGGCCATAATGCGCAGAGGACGGAAAGGCGGCTTCATCAGCTTCGGCGGGCCCGGCCGCCGCTAAGTTGTACGTACACCGGCCCTGTTTGGATCATTCGGCTCGTCCTGGAACCCTGAGCCCGCTGGCCGGCGGCGCATCTTGCCACAATTCGTCGATGCGCGCGCGCAAAACCGCCGCGGGCCATTGCCCCGGGACCTGCGCCGCGTCGCCGAGATAGCCGTAATTCAGCCGCGAACCACAAGCCGCCGCGGCCAGGCGCGAAATCCGCCCGAACCGCCCCATGCCCATCACCGCCAGCGGCAGCCTTTTTTCCGTTCCCAGAAACTCGAGCAGCGCTGTCAGCTCCTCGGGACGTTCCACCCGCGCGGCCACCTTGAAGAGCGCCGCGCCTGCGTCGGCCGCCTGGCCGGCCAGAGCGCGCAAACGAGCCAGACTAGGCATCGCCAGGAAATCGTGGTGGGAAGCGATCAGGCCGCCGCCGGTGCGGCGCGCCTGTGCGGCGATGGAGGGCAGGCCGGGCAAGGAACTCAGCTCGAGATCGACGTAATGGGCAAAGGGCAGGAACCGTTCGTACAAAGCCTGGCGTGCGGGCAGATCGAGCTGGCCATGGCCGCCTTCACCGGCGTCCCGCACCGTCACGATCACGCCGCGGGCGCAATCGTCCAAGAGCGCCGTGAGCGCTTGCGGAGCTGCCGCAAAATGGTCGACGCGCAATTCGAGCAGATCCGGCGCGGCTGGCGGCGCCGGCAGGGCGCGCGCCGCCCGGAAAGAGCTCTCTGAGTGGACCGTGCCGACAACCAGCCCGCCAGCCGGGTTACTGCTCCAACTTGATGTTGTGGTTGGAACATTCACATTGTAGAAGCTCACTTCGGTCGAATGGCCTCATCCTGCAATGCTGCGCCGCAAGCAAGAGATCAACCAACAATTCCAGCAGTTCGTGGATGCGTTTCTGTTGTTGTTCGCCTTCTGGGCCAGCTACAAGCTCCGGGCAAACTTCACCGTGCTGTTCGGCCTGGATCCCATTCCGACCTTCAAGCGGTTTCTCTGGCTCATCGTCTTAATCATGCCGTGCGGCCCGCTCATGCTGGAACTGCATGGCTTTTATGAGCACCCCTTGCAAAAGGAAGTCCCGCGCACCCTCGGGCAGTTGGGCCGGGCGCTGGTGGCGCTCGCGCTGATCGCCGGGTTGTGCGTCATGTTCTTGCGGGTGGAACTGCCCAGCCGCTCCGTGCTGATCCTCTTCGTCGTTCTGGGAGCGGCGTTGCTGCTGTGCAAAGACCGGCTCCTGCTCGCGCGGGCACGCCGGCTGGCGGAGCGCGGGCTGCTCCGGGAGCCCGTGCTGCTGGCCGGCTCTCCCGTGGACATGGACCAGTTGGTGGATTCGCTCCTGCCGGAGCAATTGCTCCACATGGAAATCATCGAACGCGTCGACATCGAGAAGCAGCCGCTCTCAGACCTGATCGAAGCCTTGCATCGCCACGCCATCAGCCGCGTCATTTTTTCCGCTTCGCACGCCCACCTCAACAAGATCCAGGATGCCATCAACGCCTGCGAGACGGAGGGCGTCGAGGCATGGATGCTGGCGGATTTCGTCAAGACCGCCATCGCGCGCGCCACCTTCGAATCCATCGGCAACCGCCCGATGCTGGTTTTCCGGAGCACGCCGGAAGCCTCCTGGGCGCTGGTG
>CAXUFU010000092.1:7742-8428 GCA_964250275.1 uncultured Chthoniobacterales bacterium
AAACGCGCCATCGATCTGGTGGGCGCAATCGTGGGGCGGATCTGCTGCTCGTGGTTGCTCCTGCTGGCCGCGCTCGCCATCAAGCTGACCTCGAACGGCCCGATTCTCTTCCGGCAACTGCGCGGCGGCCGCTACGGTAAACCCTTTATGATGTTCAAGTTCCGCACCATGAGCACCGATGCGGAAATGCGGCGGGCGGAGTTTCTGGCCTTCAACCAGATGAGCGGCCCCGTGTTCAAGATTGAGGATGACCCGCGCGTCACGCGCGTCGGCCGGTTCCTGCGCAAGACCTCGATCGATGAACTGCCGCAGTTGCTCAATGTCTTGCGCGGCGAGATGAGCCTGGTGGGTCCACGCCCGTTGCCGCTTTATGAGGTGGATAAATTCGAGACCCCGGCCCAGCGGCGGCGGCTGAGCGTCTCGCCGGGCCTGACCTGCCTCTGGCAAATCAGCGGCCGCAACGAGATCAAAAACTTTCATGACTGGGTGAGCCTCGACCTGCTCTACATCGATACCTGGTCATTGTGGCTGGACATCAAAATCCTGTGCAAAACCGTGCCGGTAGTCATTCTGGGTTTCGGCGCTCGCTAGGAAATTGCCGGGCTGAAAAGAATGTTTTGCCCACAAAAGCCTCGCCAAGCCGAGCAGCTCTCCCGTAGATACATTCGCCTAGGGCCAGTCCGCTC
>CAXUFU010000093.1:0-8286 GCA_964250275.1 uncultured Chthoniobacterales bacterium
GTGGTTTCAACGCTGGTCGATGCCGCCGGCAATACGGTGCAAACCGCCACGACCACCCTCTCGCTGGCGGCGGGGGCCGATAGCAACGTTTCGCAGACTCTTCCGGTGTCCAATCCCCACCTCTGGCATCCTTACACGCCCTATCTCTACACGCTCAATACCGTCATCCAGGACGGCGCGACCAACGTGGACTACGTGAAAACCAATGTAGGCATCCGGCAGATCCAGTGGCTGCACGATGGTGGGTTCGTCATCAACGGCAGCCAGTTCCTGGCGCACGGCGCGGATTACCATCAGGACGTTTATCTCCTGGGCAATGCGATGCCGGCAGCGGAGATCTACCAGGACGTCAAAAGGATGAAAGACGCCGGCCTGGATTTTGTCCGCGGCTCCCATTACCCGCACAATCCCGCGTTCTACGATGCCTGCGATCAACTCGGTATGCTGGTGATGGACAGCATCACCGGCTGGCAATATTACAACGACGCCACCGTCTTCCAAAACAACACCTTCCAGGAATGCCAGGACCTGATTCGCCGGGACCGCAATCACCCGAGCGTGGTGCTCTGGGAAACGAGCCTCAACGAGTCCAACTACACCACGGACTGGGCTTCGGCGATCAATGCGCTCGCGCACGCCGAATATCCCGGCAATCAGATGTACACGACGGGCTGGGCCACCACCGTGTTCGACACTTACTGCGCATCTTCGCAGTCGGGTGTGCGCAGCTCCACCGACCCGCGTCCGATCATCATCGATGAATACGGGAGCTGGGACTTTGGCGAACTCGAAACTACCAGTGCGGTGGCACGCGAAGGAACCGAGACGGACTTGCTGCAGCAGTGTACGAACTTCACGCAGAGTGAGAACGCAAACCTGGCTGAGAGTTGGTTTTCGGCTGACTCCGTCTGGGTCTTCGGCGACTACGCCGGCTACACCAATTACACGGTGAGCACCCTCGGCATGGTGGATTGGACCCGGCTGCCGAAGTTTTCCTACTATTACTATAAGAGCCAGCGCGATCCCACGGTGTCCATTCCGAACGTGGACTCCGGGCCGATGGTTTACATCGCGAACTACTATCAGCCCAATTCACCGACGACGGTGCGCGTTTTCAGCAATTGCGAGCAGGTGTCGCTCTACCAAGACAACGTGCTCGTGGCGACGCAGTCCCCGGATACAGACTACCCCTATCTGCCCCATCCTCCCTTCACCTTTCACCTCAGCAGCTACGTCCCCGGCACTTTGCAGGCAGTTGGCCTGATCAACGGCGTGAAGGCGGCCACGACCTCGCGCAGCACGGCCGGGTCCTCGACGCAGATTGTTTTAACACCCGACGCAACAACCGCCATGAATGCAGACGGCGGCGATGCGCGCCTCGTCTTCATCAGCGTCGAGGATGCCAATGGGCAGGTCGTGCCAACTTCCATGGACACCATTTCGCTGGCGGCGACAGGCCAGGGCCAGGTCGTCGGGCCGACGACGGTCCAGATGCGCGCGGGACAGATGGCCACGTGGGTGCAGGCCGGGCGCATCCCCGGCACGATCACTCTGACCGCCACCGGCGCGGGCCTCAACTCGGCGACGGCCAATTTCACGGCCGTGGCGGTGCCTGGGCTGGCGCCGCTTTCTCCTCCGGCGGCGCCCACGGGATTGACGGGCACTGCCACAGTACCGGCGCAGGTCACCCTCGCCTGGAAGGATAACTCGACCAACGAAAGCTCTTTTATCGTCGAGCATTCGGCGGACGACATCACCTTCACCCCGGTCTTGTCGGTCCCCGCGAACTCCACAACGGCATCTTTCGCCGAGACGGAAGCAACCCTTGGAACCTACTACTACGAGGTTGTGGCGCAAAACGCGGCCGGCAATTCCAGCCCGAGCAATGTGTTGCCGCTGGCGGTGTCGGCAACCCCGTTGCCCCCCGCGCCGGTCATCTCCAGTGCGGGCAGTGCTGCTGGTCAAGTCGGGGTGGCTTTCAACTATCAGGTGACAGCTACGAACACTCCGACCTCCTTTTCCGCCAGCGGTTTACCGGCCGGGCTGGTGATGAGCGCAGCCGGACAGATTTCCGGCGCCCCGACGGTGCCCGGCACCTTCGCGGTGACGCTCGGCGCCACCAACGCCGGTGGAACCGGTAAGGCAGGGTTGGCGTTGACGATTTTGCCGGCTGCGCCGGTCATCACGAGCCCCGGACATACCACGGGCCGGGTTGGAGAAGCCTTCAAATTTCAAATCACCGCGGTGAACGGCCCGACGTCATTTGCCGCCGTTGGTCTCCCAGTCGGGCTCGCCTTGAACACGGCCACCGGCATGATCTCCGGCGTGCCGCACGAGGCGGGAACTTTCCACCTCCCCTTCACCGTTCGCAACAGCGGCGGCACCGCTGGCGGCACCTTGGATTTGATCGTGGCTTCCAAGCTGCCGGTCATCACATTGCACGCCCGCATTTCCTCTGTCGTGGTTGGCAGCGAGAAGCCCGGTCAAATCACCGTCGCCTTGTCCGCTGCCCAGGACGCGCCGTTCGAAGTCCACTATAGGATCAAGGGTGACGCGGAAAACGGGAAGGATTACGACCGCCTGCCGGGCACCTTGAAAATCCCGCGCGGCAAGACGGAGAAGGTCATCGACATCCGTCCCTTGGGAGATCTGGAGGGGGCAGCAGAGAAGACAGTCAAACTGATCCTTGAGGCAGGAGACGGCTACACGGTAGGTGCCAAGAGTTCCGCCGAGGTGAAGATCCGCAAGTAAACCGTCTAGAGTTGGTCTTGGCCGAATGGCGCTAGGGTAAGCGCGTTCCGACTGTAGGGCGGGCGCTTCGCCTGCCGGGGGGGGCCCCCCGGGGCCGGGGGGGGGGGGGCCCCCCCCCCCCCCGCCCCCCCCCCCGCCCTACAATTCCAAACACGGCTGTCCCCGGCTCTTCCTGTTGTCTCAAGTCAGACGAGTCCCCGGGAAATCAAGCTACGGGCGCAGTCCAGCACCGCTTGCACGGCCGGACGCGGGCGGCAACCGAGCAGCACCGCGCGCTTGGTTGACTCCCCTCGTTTACGGCAAAGGCATGCTCAGCGCGTTGGCCAGCAACCGCAGCGCGATCGGCCGCGGCAGGGAGGCCGGGTTATCGGTCAGGCCGCTCACCTCGCTGCCGATGCACGAGAGGACGATCTGCCCCTTCCCATACGGCACCGTGCAAAGTCCGATGCCCAACGTCGGGTCATGATCGCGGCCGTAGCCGACATAGACCTGGAGTCCGGCGGCGTCGAGCAGCAGGCCATCCTCGCCGATGTCCTGTTGCGGCAACTCGTAGCGGTGATCGAGCGCCGTGTTGACCGGCAAGCCGTTGAAAATCGGGTTGTCGCGCACGAAATACCAGGTGCCCATCCACGACGCCCGGCAGGGTCCCACGTCGCCCTGCAACTGGATGATGTTCCGCCCCGCCAAAAGACTGGCGGCGGCGAGTGCGTCGGCGGAAGTATCCGGCCAAATGACGAGCCGCGCCCCGTTGTCGTGCACCTGCTGCAAGGCGGCATCGAGCACCGCCGCAGCCTTGGGATTGTTCTGGAAGCTCGCCAAGACGATGGCGTCCACGGGATGCCCGGCGGACAATGCGCTGACCGGCAACACCGGCGCGTGGTAGAACTGGCTGAAGGCGGGCGCGATCTCGCCGGACAAATCTTCCACGACGGTGCGGGGCGGCAGCGCGGCACCAGTCGGAGCAATGACCGAGACCGTCTCCGACCGCACCAGACTCCCGCTGTTCACGCCCGCGGGCAACGCCGCCGCCGGCGCCAGCTTTGCTGTCAGGGTCACGTTCCCTTCGGCCACCGCACCCGGAACCTGGAAGGCGCTCTTGAGCAATTGGCCGAAGACGTCGCCGCCGGTGATGTTGACGTCGACTGTCCGCTGAAAAAGCGTGCCACCATCCGGGCCGGTGGCCTGGAGGGTGAGACGCGCCGGTCCTTGCAGGCCGACTTCGTTCACCAGGAAAACATCGACCTTGACGCCTTCATTCGTCGACAGCACAAAACGGCGGGGGCGCACCACCAGCATGAGCGGTTGGTTGGCTTGGCCCAGAATGGCGGGATCTGCCTTCGGCACCCGATGCGCGTCCAGCAGCCCGGAATGGTTTTCGATGGAAGTCGACTCCCAGCCGGACATGACGATGTAATCGGTCGTGTCGCACACGCGCGTATTTTCGAGCATGCGCTGCCACTCGTAGTAGCTCTTGTCGGCGATGGAGTTGTAGAGGCTCGAAGTCGTCGGAAACGCGGCGGTAAAGCCGTACTTTTGCAGGAACGTGGCGTAGGCCGCGTCGAGCATCGCTTCATCGTGCAGGTCGTACCCGGAGGTGCCCGTCTGCGCATAGTCGGCGACGATCCGGGCGTGATCGTTCGGCGTGCCGGCGCCGAGCATCTCCCCCCACATCACAATCTCCTCTTGGTCGGTGGAAAGGTGCGAGAAATTGGTCGGGCTGGTGTAGAGCGAGCGGCTCCAGGTGCCGGGGCCACCGACCGTGTGGTTGTCGGCCCAGCCGCTGTAGCCGGTGCCGTCATCGTGATAGACCGTGTCGTCGTACGGCAGCATGTAGGCCTCATCCGCACTCGCGGCCCCGGATTTCAACACGACGATGCGCGACGGATCGAGCGTGTGCATCTGCCGCATCAGATTGTAAATGCGTGGGTTTTGCAGGTTGGCCACCAACTCGTTCTGGATGCAATACATGATGAGCGAAGGGTGCGAGCGATCGCGCCGGACCATCGCCAGGATTTTATCCTGTTCGTAGTTCTCGGTGAAGGTCGTGGGGTTGCCGCCTTGGCCGGAAGTATCCTGTATGTCCGTGGCGGTGGCCGGCGCGTCGTTTTGCGGACCTTCCCCAGTGGCCAGGCTAAAGGTTCCGGCGCCCGGCTCCTCGTAGCGCAGCAGCCCAGCGGCGTCCTGGGCGTCGAGCGTCATCGTCTTGGACAGGTTGCGGTGGGATTGGATGCAGTTGATTCCCATCGCTTTGGCCGTCTCGATCTCCCGCTGTTCGGTCTCCGCGGTCGGCCAAATGGCGTTCGGCGCCCAAAACCCCCACGAGATTGCCGAGCGGATAACGATGCGCTGCTGGTTGAGGCGCAGTTGCGCGTCCGTGCCGATGCCCTGGGCGGCAAACGAGCGGAAGCCGAAGGTCCGGGTGGCTGTCGAATTGCTCACGTTCCCCAGCTTGGCGGTTGCGGTGTAGAGCGTCGGCGCCTCCAGCGTCCACAGGGCGGCTTCCGCCACCGTGAACCCGGTGCTGAAGGTGCCGGTCGTATTGGCCGGCACCGCAGCCGGAACACTGCGCGTTTTCACCACCTTGCCCTTGGCATCCTGGACCGTGAAAATAACGTCCCCGCTGAAATTTGGGCCGTCATTGGTCACCTCAGCCTGCAATTGGATCTGGTGCGGCAGCGGCTGGTTGAAAACGGCCAGATCGGAAACCCGGGTGGCATTGGCCACCTCGAGCGTGACGCCGGTATCCAGCCCGCCCGCGCCGATCGACGATGGGATGGCGTAAGCGCCCCAATTGAACGTCCACCAGTCGCGCCAGTCCCAACGGCCCCCGGCATTGGTGATGCGGATGGCAAGCTGGTTGCCGGCCCCGGCTTGCACGGCCGAGGTGATGTCGGCGTCGACGGGCAGCTCCGACAGGATGGAGTAGCCGCAGAGTTTATGGTTCACGTAGATCTCGGTGCGCAGCCGCGCTCCCTGGAGGTGCAGCAGCAGCCGTTCGCCGGCCGGCACCGCGGGCGCGGTAAAGGTCTGGTACCACCAGGACACGCCCAGGTAGTTGCCGTTTTTCAGGTAGCGGTCCTTATCGGCCAGGTCGTATTCGTCCGCGTGGCTATACGGACGCGGATCGATTTGGCCCCAGTAATGTTCTTCGACCGTGGAGGGCAGCGTCACCGGGATGCCCGCGGTCTCTTGCAGCGCTTGCCAACCACCTGTGGGCGGATGGACCGGCAATTCCTTGAGGTTGACGTCCTCGGGCAGAAAGAGCTTGTCTTGCCGCCAGGTAGCTTGCGGGTCAACCAGCAGCCGCCAAGGCCCCGCGGACAAATCTTGCACCTGGGATGGCAATTGGGCGTGGCCCAGACTCGGCAACACAACGGCCAACATCGCCACAAAGCCGGCCAGGAAAAACTTGCGTGCGAGCAGAGGCGTCGGGAGCATCCGACGAGCATACATCAAAATCCGCTGATGACACCGGGCGCGGCGCCAACACCACCGCCGTTTGGTCTTGACTTGATGGTGACGCCGCTGGCCTAAGTACGGCGTTTCCGCAACTTTCTGGCGCCTGCCGGACCGTGCGGCTCAGCGCGTGGCCCAGCGTGGAGCCACCCCAACCGATGTTCGAGCCCAGCAACTTCTCCGTCGCGGCACTGTGTCTCGCCTTTTTGGTGGGTGCGTTGGTGGGCGGCCTCTTTATGGGGCAGGAGAAGGCGGTCCGTGCGGCCATTGTGCGCTGGTCATTGCGCCTCTTGGTCCTCGTGTGTCTCTGCGGCTTCGTCCTGCGCACGTACTGGCTGACTTACGACCCGAAATACGGCTGGACCCGGATGATCTTCTTTGGCTCCGCTTTCGCGGAAAAGAGTCTGCCGCGGCTCCAGCGCACCAGGCACTACCAGTCGAACGTGCCAGGGGACACGAACGGATACGACGGCCAGTTCTACGCGCAAATGGCCATCGATCCTTCCATGCGTGATCCTGCTTTCCAGCACGCGACGGACGGGCCGGCGTACCGGGGCAGACGCATCGGCCTGCCTGCCATGTCCTTCGCCTTGGGCTGGGCCAAACCCAAACGTGTCCTACAGGCGTACGCGCTGGCCAACCTGCCGTTTTGGTTTTTGCTTTTGGGCGTGCTGCTCGTGCTTTTTCGGCCCTGGACCGGGCAGCAGGTGTTGGGTGTCAGCGCCATCTTGCTCAGTGACGGAGTGATCATCAGCATGTCGCGAGCGTTGCTGGACTTGCCTGCCACCGCGCTGCTTTTTCTTGGCCTGCTGCTGGGGGCCTGGTGGAAAGCGGGCCTGTTTGCCATGGCTTTGCTCACGCGGGAAAGCAGCTTGTTGGCGGTGGTAGGCGGCGTGGACTGGCGGCACCCGTGGCAAAACACGGATTGGAAACGCGTGCTCGGCCAACTCGCCGTGGCCATCACGCCGTTTGCACTCTGGCTGGTTTATCTGCATCACCTGTTTCCAGCGGGGCACGGCGGAGGCCCGGGTGTTTTTTCCTGGCCGCTGCGCGCGATGTTCGACGCCGGGGCAAATGCCGTCCATCGTTGTCTGACCGAAGGGTTGTACCTACCCGGGCAGCCGTACGTGGAGCCCTTTAGCGTGTACCCGCTGGCGTGGCTGTACGCTAGCAGCAATGCTCACCAGATCCTCGGCAGTGTGGGGCTGCTGACACAGGTCATTTATCTCTGGTGCCGGCGTGACCTGGATTCTCCGGTCTGGCGCATCGGCATCTGCTACACCGGCTTGTGGGCTCTCATGGGGTTTGCGATCTGGTCTGATATTACTCAAGTCGACCGCATCCTCTTACCGATGACGGTGTGCTTCTATCTGCGCTTGGCCGGTGAGCGTCCGCGCAAGTTTTGGCCGTGCTTTATCCTGGGCAGCCTGTCCATCCCGTGGGGCGTCCGCGAGTTTTGGGTCTTTGCCTGACTGCGCCGGATATCCTCACGTGCGGCGTCCGAACTTTCGCTCCAACTCCGCATAGGACATCTGGATCATCGTCGGGCGCCCGTGCGGACAGCAGTAGGGCAACTCGCAGGCCAGCAGATCCTCGATCAAACGCACCAGCTCCTTTTCGCGCAGATGATCGTGCGCCTTGACCGCGTGGCGGCAGACCGTCTTGGCGATCATCTCCTCGCCCAGGCGCAGCTTCGAGGTGCTCGCCGCCGCGACTTGCAAGGCATCGATAATTTCGCGCACCACCGTCAGCGGTTCGGTGGCAGGCAGGAAGGGCGGCAGGCTATCGAGCTTGAAACTGCCCGCGCCGAAGTCCTCCAGGCCGATACCCAGCTTTTGCAAACCCTCGAGGTGCTGGCGCAACCAGTCGGCGTCGCGCGGATTGAACTGGAGCGTGCCCGGCAGCAGCAGCTTTTGGCTGAGCACCTCATGCGCTTCCAGCCGCCGGCGCAGTTCCTCAAAGAGGATGCGCTCGTGCGCCGCGTGCTGATCGACCAGGACCAGCCCCCCGGCGTTCTCCATCAGGATGTACAAACGCCCGAGCACGCCCAGGATCTTGAACTGCCCCGCGGCCACGGTC
>CAXUFU010000094.1:0-8257 GCA_964250275.1 uncultured Chthoniobacterales bacterium
CGCCGCAACCGGTCATAACCCGGCCCGCGCCCCCGCCTTTGACGGAGGCCGCCGACGTCAAATTGCAGTTCCCAAACGCGCCGGTAGCAGACGTCCTGGCGGAGTACGAGGCGCTCACGGGCAAACACGTCCTGGCGGACCCCACCGTGCAAGGGCCGGTGAACATCAACGTCTCGACTTACGTGACGAAATCCGAGGCTGTGACCATCATCGAAGTGGCCCTGACCCTCTCCGGCTTTTCGCTGGTGCCGGTGGACGATCACATCGTCAAAGTGCTCGGGTTGAGCAAGAACGTCAAAAGCTCCGGCGTCCCGATCTACTTCGATCTCAGCCTGGTCCCTTACAGCGAGCAGAGCGTTTCCTTTTTGCTGCGCCTGCGTTACCTCGATGCGCAAGACGTCGCCGGCCTGCTGGCGCCGTATATCGGGACGGGCACTTCGAACACCGGCGTCACCGCTTTGCCGAAAGCAGGCGCGCTGTTGCTGACCGATAGCGGGATCAACATCCATCGCTTGGTCACCATGGTGAACCAGATCGACCTGCCGGCCGCGCCCGTGACCGAAAAATTCATCCGGCTGCAACGGGCGGATGCCAGCAAGGCGGTGGAGTTCCTCAACAGCGTTTTCGACCTGAAGAGTACCACTCCCGGTGGCGGCACACCCGGTACCGCCGGCCCTAACGCGACCCGTCGCCCGATCCGGCGGGTCAACGACGATGGGCAAATCGTCAACGACAACTTAAATCCCCCAGCCACCTTCGGCGGACAACTGCCGCTCCTGAACGGCGACTCGATTATCCAGGGCCGCATCACGTTGACGGCGGACGTGCGCACCAACCGCGTGCACGTGGTCACCAGCCCCGTCAACATGCCGCTGGTCGAGCAACTGATCGCCGATTACGACGCCGACGCGCCGTTTGCCGAGCCCGTGCGTTATCCCCTGCATTTCGTCAAGGCCAAGGACGTGCTGCCTATCCTGGTCCAGAGCCTGACGGAGCCCGGTACGGAAGGCAGCGCCAACGGCGGCACGAACAACGGGCAGAACCGCCCGGCGGCAACCCCACCCCCCAGCCGCGGCAGCAACGGTTCCAACGGCAGCGAGACGGAGAACGGCGGCTCCGGCAGCGGCAGCGGCGACTCCACCATCGGCCAAGAGGAGCTGAGCGTGGAGCCGGCGGACACCATCCCGCAGATCGAGACGGTGGGTAACACCAAGATCATCGCCGATCCCAACAGCAACACCATCATCCTGCTCGGCGGCGCGGAAGCCAACGACAAGGTCCTCAAAATTCTCAGCACGCTCGACTTGCGCAAACGCCAGATCATCATCCGCGTTGTCATCGGCGAGCTGTCGCTGGAAAAAGATTCCGAGTTCGGTTTGCAGTACTTGCTGCGCAACGGCCAAAAAGGGTTCCTCGCCTCGCAATACCAGAGCGGATTTCTGCCCACGAGTTCGAGCACGACTACGACCGACCCCACGACGGGCATTACCACCACTTCGGCTGCCACCACCACGCCCACCAACACGGTCACGGATTTGACGGCGCTGGCGAGTGGTTTGCCCACCGGCTTCTCCGGCTTGGCCGGCATTGTCTCGCTGACCAAGGACTTCGACCTGATCCTGGAGGCTTTGGAGGCGACCACCCGCTTCAAGACGATCAATCGACCCGTGATCTTCACCCAGAACAGCGAAAAGGCGACGATCATCAGCGGCGAGGAGATTGCGGTGCCCACCAGCAGCCTTTCTACCGCCACGCTCGGCACCACGACGACGTCCAATGCGGCCATCAGCTCGAACGTAGAGTTCAAGAAAGTGGCGTTACAGTTAGAGGTCGTGCCGCTGATTAACAGCGACAAGGAAGTGACCCTGGACATCGTGCAGAAACTCGACAGCCTGGTCAGCGGCCAGTCGGTCACGGTCGGCGGCAACGTCATCCCGACGATCGCCAACCGCGAGATCAAGTCGACGGTTTCCATGCAGAGCGGCGCGACGGTGGTGCTCGGCGGCCTGATCACCGAAAGCGACAACAAGACGGACAGCGACGTCCCCTATCTCAGCAAAATCCCATACATTGGCCCGCTACTCTTTAAGACCAAGACGCGGACGATCATGCGCAGCGAGCTGATCATCCTGCTGCATCCGGAGGTCGTAAACACGCCTGACAGCATCCTCAGAGCCAGTGTGAACGAGCAAAACCGCACTTACCTGGGAACCCACCTGGAAAACGATCTTTTGCCGAATCTGCCCGTGCGCCGGGCGCTGCCGGTTGGGCCGGCGACTACCCCCATGACCACCGTACGGGCGGAAAGCACGCCGGCCACGGCCAAATAAGCCGCGCCACGGATGCCGCACCCCGGGGACGATCTGCCATGACCTCAACTCTCCGCCATTCCTTGATGGACGCCTTGCTGGGCGCCGGCGCCGGCAGCGCGGAAGAAGCGGCCACCTTGGCCGATCTGAAGGAACCTGGCGTGTCCTGGATCAACGCCGTCCTGAACACCGGCAAGGTGGATGAAACCCGGCTGCTGACGCGCCTGGGCGCGGCCTTCCACACGGCGTACGAGACGAACTTCGATGCCAGCCGCATCGAGCGCGCCACGTTGAGCCTTTTCCCGAGCCGGTTCGTTTTCCAGCACCACATCGTGCCTTTGGAAAACACCGAGCACGGCCTCAAACTCGCCACCTACGATCTCTTCAACACCGCCGGCCGCCAGATAGCCGCGCAACTCACCGGCGGCAAACCGGTGCGTTGGGTGCTCGCCTCGCGGGCGCAAATTCTGCGGACCATCAAGAGCCTCTATGGCGTCGGCGCGGAGACCTTTGACGAGTTGCTCAAAGCGCGCGGGACGAACGCGGAAGATCTGTTCACGGACCGGGAGCTGATCGCCGATATCAACGCCAACGATCCGGAAGCGTCGGTGGTCAAGTTCGTCAACCAGATCATCCGCGAAGCCATCGCCGAACGCGCCACGGACATCCACGTTGAGCCGCTGGAAAACGACCTGCGCATCCGCTACCGGATCGACGGCATCTTGCACGAAGCAGCGGTGCCGCAGCAGTTGCGCGTGCTGCAGAACGCGATCATTTCGCGCTTGAAGGTCATGGCCCGCATGGACATCGCGGAAAAACGGCTGCCGCAGGACGGCCGCATCAACCTGGTGGCCGGGCACACCAGCATCGACGTGCGCGTCTCGACCATCCCGACGGTCAACGGCGAGAGCATCTCCCTGCGCTTGCTCAGCAGCCGGGACCGCGAAAGCTTCGGGTTCGAGCGGCTCGACCTGGACGAGGCGCAGACCAAGAGCGTGCGCGCGCTTTTGGCGATGCCCAACGGCATCGTGCTGGTCACCGGGCCGACCGGCTCCGGCAAGTCGACCACGTTGTACAGTTTTTTGAGCAGCATCAACTCGGTGCAGCGGCGCATCATCACGATCGAGGAGCCGGTCGAGTACCGGCTGCCGGGCGTTTCGCAGATCGACGTCAAACCGGAGATCGGGCTGACGTTTGCCAACGGGTTGCGCCATATCCTGCGGCAGGATCCGAACGTGATCATGGTCGGCGAGATTCGCGACATGGAGACGGCGGATATCGCCATCCGCGCGGCGCTGACGGGCCATCTCGTGTTCAGCACGCTGCACACGAACGACGCGGTGGGTGGCATCACGCGCCTGCTGGACATGGGCATCGAGCCGTTCCTGCTTTCGAGCACGGTGCGGGCGTTCCTGGCGCAGCGCCTGGTGCGGACGGTTTGCACGCGTTGCGCGGTGCCGGTGGAATACCCGGCCGCGCAGCTCAAGGAGATGAAGTTCCCCGCGGAGCTGGGCACGCGTTTCCTGCGCGGCGAAGGTTGCGATCATTGCCGGCAGACCGGCTACCAGGGGCGCATGGCGATCCACGAGATCTGTGTGATCACGGAGCGGTTGCGCAAGTTGGTGGTGGCGAAAGCCAGCGGCGGCGCGTTGAAATCCGCCGCGGTCCATGGCGGCATGAAGACCTTGCGGCACGACGGCTGGCGCCGGGTGGTCGAAGGCCGGACGACGATTGAGGAAGTTCTGCGCGTGACGCAGGAGGATGAGTCGCTGGCGGAGACGGAAAAGGAGTAGAAAGAGGTGGCAGCCCGCCCCTGACTGTCTGGCAAACGTACCTGGAATAGGGCACGACGTGGACAGGCATGCTTCACGGACAGTCAGGGACCGGGTCGGAGACCCATCCCTACCTTTTTTTGGAACCGCTTCGCGGTGACCAAAGTCCAGCGGCGAGCGAGGGATGTCCTGACGCTTTTCAAACGCCAGCGCGCTCCAACAGGGACCGCAACACCGTCTCCGCTTCGAAGAACTCGCGGGCAAGCGCGCCTGCCGCCTGGCTGTGTGCCTCATAATCCGCCCTCACGGCGGCCACAGCTTCCACGGCTTGCGCCATCGTACCAAACGCCAGCAAACCCTGCGTGCCGCCGTACAAATCCGAAAAACCCGTCTCCTGCGTAATCACCGGTCGGCCCGCGGCCAGATAACAGGCGCTGCGGTCGCTGAACCAGCCGGTTTTCAGCCGCACGTACTGATCCTTGGCCACCGTGAACTCACCACGCGAGCCGCGGATGTAATCCACGTAGCGCGCGTACTCGACGCTGATTTCATCGGGCGAGACGATGTGCCAGCCGTTCTCCGCGAAACGCGCACCTAACGCCTGATCTTTGAACGTCGTCGCCAACTCGAAATCTTCCCCGGCCGCCCGCGGCGCCGCGCAATACTTCTCGAACTCGGGCAGCTTACTCCAAAAATAGGTCTCGCCGCGCCAGGTCACATCCTTTTTGCCGCCCGTCGCGAGGTTGGCAATGGAAGAGAACTTTGCCGGCAGCGGCGGCGGACCCGCGCTGCGCCAAAAATCCGTCACGACCGGCTGCCGCGTGGGCAGCCAACTCAAGCCATGCAGCGGCACCGGAAAAGCCGGCGTGCCGATCACCTCGCCAAACGTGAACCGCGCGCGATGTCGCTCCAGAAATTGACGGGTGCCCTTGTCTCCCTGGTCGACTTTGATTTGCTCCACTGCCGGGTCGCTCTCGATGTAGATGAGGTTCTCGCTGCGCAGCAGGTCGTCGTTGAGTTCGTGCGAGCCGCAGATGTTGAGCAGGGCATCGGCCGTCGCGTAAATCTCGTTGATCCGGTTGCGCGCCAGGCCAGCGGTCTCCTCCGGCGATTTGTACCGGGGCGAAAAGGCCCAGCGATTGTCGAAGCCAAATTCGGCCGCGAGTTTAGCCAGGATGTTGGCGGCATAAGTGTAATCCTCGGTCGGCGTTTGCCGGACCGGATCGTACGGATAACGCGACGTATCTTCCAGGTAGTAAACCTCGTGCCCGAGCCGCTGCAGCCCCACGAGATAGTGGATGTGCTGCCAGATCACGCCGGCAATCGGGCAGTTACCCATGAACCCGAGAACCGCGATGCGCTTTCTGTTCATGACAAACCCTGCGGCTCAACGTCTTAAAAAAAGGTAGGGGCTGGCTCTCCGAGCCGTCCGTGACTGAAATCGCCTTAGCCAAGCAACTTGACGCACCGCCGATAGAAGCAGGGACGGCTCGGACGCCCACGCCTACTTTTTGGGACGAGCCGCTCGCCCGCTCAATCCTGCGAGAGAGAAACCGTCGCGGTCGTTTGGCTGTCCAGCAAGTACAGCGGTCCTCCGCCCAGAACGGGTTGCAACGTCAAGGTGACGGTTTTCGGCGATGCGCTCAAGGTGTCGCCGGTTGGCCGGACGCCGATGGTTGCCGTACTGCTAAATTTCTGGAAGGTCGCTTCGAAAATCCCGCCGGAGTAGATGTTCGCCTTGAGATTGTAGTCGACGCCATTCACCGCGGTGCCACCCGCGGTGACATACACGGTCAAAGGCTCGGAAAGATTGGTGCCGGAGCGGGTCAAGACAAATTGGCCGTTTTCAGGCACGTTTCCCGGTCCGTCCTCGACGGCGGCGGGCTTGGAAGCCGCGATGCTGATCAACGGCGGGTTGTTGCTGAAGAGCCGGATGAGGGACGCCGGGAACACGTTGTTGACCTTCCGGCTGATCGTTTCACCGACAAGCAGCCGGCTGTTCTTTTGCTGTACCGCCAACGACTGGACGCTGTTGATCACGGCGCTGCCGGGGTCGAAGGTTGTGTCCAAGGTCCCGTCCGGCAGCAGACGCGCCAGGTACTCCCGCCGCACGCCGTTCACACTGTAGAAATTGCCGCCGACGTAGATGAGGCCGTCCGGCAGTTGATAGAACACGTTGACGGCCGTCTCGTCCGGAGACTCGGGCGGATTGGCGGTGACGCTGGCCTTGAAACTGGTGTCGAGCGAGCCATCCACATTGAGGCGGGCGATGTTTTGCACCGGGGTGCCGTTAACCGAGCTGAAAGCGCCGCCGATGATGATTTTGCCGTCCGGCTGCGAGACGACCGCCAGCACGCGGGTATCGATCACGGGGTTAAAGGTCTTGTCCAGCGAGCCGTCGCTGTTGAGCCGGGCCACTTTCGCGGTGTTGGTCTGATCCACGCGGTTGAACGTGCCCACAATCAGGAGTTGTCCGTTCGGCAAACCAGTGGACGGGTCGATTTGATCCGTCATGTCCAGCACCCCGTCTAAGATGTTCAGATTGGGGTCAAACGTGGTGTCAATCGAGCCATCGATATTGAGCCGCACGACGTGGTAGTGCGGGATTTTATCGAAGTGATCGAACCGGCCGCCGACGTAGATGGTCCCATCCGCTTCGGGGACGATCGACGTCACGTAATTGTTGGCGCCGTTGCCCGGATTAAAACTGGTGTCGAGCGTGCCGTCCGAGTTCAGCCGCAGGACGTTCTGGGCGGGACCGGTGCCGGCCGCTCCAGTGGAGGTGGGAGTGCTGCCGAACAAGCCGCCCACCAGAGTTTTATCGTGATCCGACTGGTCAGCGACGTACTGGGCGGCGGCCGTAAAAACTATGCGGCCGGCGCTGCCGAAATCCGCCAGCTTGAAATTGGTGTCGATGGCCCCGCCGAGGTAAAGACGATCCAACAAGTCGATGTCGCCTCCGACGAAAATCTCCTCTTGCTCGTCGATGACCTCATCGACCAACGCGAAGATGTTGGATCCTGTCACCCCGGATTTAAAGTTCGTATCCTGCGTCCCGGGGCCTTGCGCCCAGACCATGCCGGGATTGGCGCACGCCGCCAAGAGCAGAACGCCGAGCGCGCAAAACCGGGCCGACGAAGCCGGCCAACCGCCGGCGGAAAGGAGGTTGAGGCGAAAAGAAACAGAGGCAAAACGCATAGACGGCAAATCCTAGGCGCTCGGCTGCGCGCTGCAAACCTCAAAATTCAAGAAACGCGGACCGTGTTCCGGGCGAGAAAAAGCCTATTGTACCGCGCAGATATCCGTTCGGCGCCGCTGCGGCGGGACCGCCGCTCGGGTCGGTCAAGGCGCCGCGGCCGGCGTTGCCGGATCATTGATAACCTGGACATAGACCTCCTGCCCGTTCGCCGCCGCCACCAGCTCGCAGGCCGGGCAGGGATCGACGATGAAGGCGGTCACGGCACTCCCATCCGCGCTGTAGGTCTCGACCACCGCCCCGGGCGGCCCATCCGGACCCGACGGGGAAGCGAAAGTCACGCTCCCGTATCGATCGATGACGAAGCTGTAGACGCCGGTGCCGGAATTGCCCAGCGGATTGAACGCGGTGTCGACGACCCCGTTGTTTTTCAGCCGTGCGAAACCGGGTTCCGCGACCCCACCGATCGCGCTAAACGCGCCGGAGAGAACCACCTGCCCGGTCACGTCTTGCGCGATGCGGTCGACGCGGCCGTTTACCGGCACCGCCGCCGGGAACGCCGGGTCGAGGGAGCCGTCCGCTTCCAGCCGGCTCAGTGTGCAAGCGTCGTGGGCACCGTCGGCGTACTCGGCGACCAGCAATTTTCCGTCCGGCGCAAAGGCCAGCGCACAGACGCCGTAGCCGGACATGATCTGGCCGGCGGCGCGGAACTGCCGGTCAGGTGCTCCGTTGCTCTCGAGCCGCTCCAAGCTGGGCTGGCCGGTGGACACGCCGTTTCTTCCCAGGAGGAGCAATTTGCCGTCGGGTTGAACGCGCAAGGCATAAACACTGCCCGGGAGCAACGCGACGCCCGCCTGGAAGCGGGTGTCGGCGCTGCCACCGGCGTGCAAGCGCGTGAGCGTCGGCTGGGCCGCGCCATCCGCGCCGGTGGTCGCGCCCAGGAGCAGGATGAGTCCATCGCTCAGCACGATCGGGTTGGC
>CAXUFU010000095.1:0-8243 GCA_964250275.1 uncultured Chthoniobacterales bacterium
TGTACGGTGCGACCCGTCTCCGGGAACGTTTGCCAAACAGTCAGGGACCGGGTCGGAGACCCATCCCTACCTTTTTTGGAGCTGAAGCGCCGGCGAAGTTCTCAGCGCGAAGGTTGAACCTCCCCTACAGTGCGATAGTCCAAAGACCCAGCCCATGCCTATCTCACGCCGATTTTGCATCCTGTTCGCGCTGCTGGCGTTGATTATCCCGCCTTTGGCGAGCGCGCAGATGCTCAACGGCGTGGAACTGGTCCAGGCGAGTCTGCTGGCGGATACTACCGCGATCACCGCGGGCAAGCCGTTCACCGTCGGGCTGCGCTTGCAGATGCAGCCACGTTGGCACACGTACTGGCAATACAGCGGCGATGCCGGTTTGCCGACCAAGATCACCTGGCAACTGCCGGCCGGGTTCCAAGCCGGCCCGATCGAATGGCCGATTCCGGAGAAGATTTCCTCGCCGGGCGACATCGAAAACTACGGCTACGGCGATGAAGTCGTCCTGCTGACCGAGATCACGCCGCCGGCGCAGCTTCCGCCCGGGAACGCGACGCTCCACGCCAAGGCCGAATGGCTGGTCTGCGCCCAGATTTGCGTGCCGGGGAGCAAGGCGTTGGACCTGACGCTCCCGACGGGCGGGACCGCGACGCCGGCCAACGCGGAAATCTTCGCCAAATACCGGGCTTTGATCCCGAAGCCGTTCGACGAGAAAAGCGCCGGGTTCGGCGTGACGCGAGCGGTCGAAAGCAACGACCTCGTTTTCCGGTTGATCGGCCTGGCCGCGCCGCAAGGGCAGGCACTCGAGTTTTTCCCCTTGCCGCCGGACAGCGTGCAGGTGGGCCATCCGGTGGTCCAGGACGCCACTGACTTGAACGGGAGCAACCGTTTCAGCGTCCATCTGCCGATAATTTCGGGGATGGCCGACGCGGGCAAGGTTGAGGGGTTATTGGTGGTCGGTAGCGGCAGTGGACAAACCGGTTGGATCCTTTCCGCGAGTCACCTGCCTCCGCTGCTGGGAGCAGCGCCCGCGCCGGCGGTGCCCAAAGACAATGCGCCCGCGGGGCCGGCGACACCGGCGGCGGGGCCAGCCGTGGCCGCAGTGGCTGCTGTGGGGGGATCGGTCTGGTCGTTCTTGTTTATCGCGTTTCTGGGTGGCTTGATCCTGAACGTGATGCCGTGCGTGCTGCCGGTCATCTCGCTCAAGCTTTTCTCGTTCATCAAACAGGCCAATGAAGATCCGCGGCGGATCTGGCGCATGGGGCTGGCGTATGCGGCGGGTGTTTTTGCCTGGTTCCTGGGCTTCGCGGTTTTGGTGGTGGTTCTGAAGGCGGCCGGGCGGCAACTCGGCTACGCGTTTCAGTTGCAGAACCCTTGGTTTATCCTGGCGCTGATTTCCGTTACCTTCGTCTTCGCGCTAAACCTGCTCGGCGTCTTCGAAATCATCCTGCCCGGTTCGATCACCAATGCCGCCGGCGAAGCGGCGGAGAGCCATGGCGGGTATCTCGGGGCGTTCTTCCAGGGAGTGCTGGCCACCGTGCTCGGCAGCGCGTGCACCGCGCCGTTTTTAGGTGCGGCGTTGGGTTTTGCGTTCGCCCAAAGCGGTCCCGTGATCCTGGTCATGTTCGCGGCCATTGCGGCCGGCATGAGCGCGCCGTTCGTGCTGCTGGCCGCGCGGCCGGGCTGGCTCAAGTTCCTGCCGAAACCCGGCGTCTGGATGGAACGGGTCAAGCAGGCCACTGGCTTCCTGATGCTCGCCACGGTCCTGTGGCTGCTCTCGATCCTCGGCGGCATGCGCGGGTTGGACGCGGTGATCTGGGCGGGTGTTCTGCTGCTCGTGTTGGGCGTGGCTTGCTGGGTCCAGGGCGCGTTTAACAATTTCGCGGCCAGCCCGGGAGGCCGGTGGCTGGCGCGGGTCGCGATTGTGCTGATCGTGGTCGGTGGCGGCGGCTGGTGCGTGCAACAACTGGCCGCGGCCAAGCCGGACGAGCAGGCCGGGGTGCAAACGGATTTCGCGGCGCAATTGAACACCGCGCTCAAGTCGGGGCGCCCGGTTTTTGTCGATTTCACCGCCACGTGGTGCGTCAACTGCAAGGTCAACGAGCGCCTCGTCCTCGACACGAAAGAAGTTCAGCAAGCGCTGGCCCAACGCAACGCAGTCTTCCTGAAGGCAGACTGGAGCACGGGCCAGGAAGACGTCACCAAGCTCTTGCAGCAATTTCACCGCGCGGCGGTCCCGCTCTACGTCATCTATCCGGCCGGCAACCCGGGTGCCGCCATCGTCCTGCCGGAACTGCTGACGCCGCGTCTGGTCCTGGACGGCCTGGCTGCCGCCGATAAGGCGGCTGTCACGCACCCGCTGGCGGCGCGTTGACATAGGCGCGGAATCTCAGTCCCGCTCGATACCAAGACAAACCACACCACCCATGAAAACACTCCCTTACATCCTCGCGACCGGTTTGGCCGCGGTGTCACTCGTTGACACTGCGTTTGCCGCCGGCGAACCCCGCATCGGCGAAAATGCGCCCTCGTTTACGCTGACCGACTCGAGCGGCGTCAAACATTCTTTGAGCGACTACAAAGGGAAGTATGTCGTGCTGGAATGGACCAATCCTGGCTGTCCGTTCGTCAAAAAGCATTACGAGAGCGGTAACATGGAGAAGCTGCAAGCCGAGTACACCAAGAAAGGTGTGGTCTGGCTGACCATCGATTCTTCTGCGCCCGCGGAACAGGGGTTCCTCGAGGGCGACGACGCCAAGAAGGCCAAGCTGGATCAGTACAAAGATTCTACCGAGCTATTGCTGGATCCGACGGGAGAGGTCGGACACGAATATCATGCCACGAATACCCCGGATATGTATATCATCTCGCCTGAGGGCAAGCTCCTCTACGAGGGGGCCATCGATAGCATCGCCTCGGCAGACCAGGCGGATATTTCCAAGGCCACGAACTACGTGAAGACGAACTTGGATGCTGCCCTGGACGGCAAGCCGGTCTCGGACGCCGTCACGAAAGCCTACGGCTGCAGCGTCAAATATCAGAGCAAAGGCGGCTGACGCCGGTGCCAATCCGTACTTTGCTCGTAGGCATAGGCGATGTTGAGCATCTGCGCCTCGGCAAAGGCGGGTCCCAGGAGCTGGAGCCCGATGGGGAGTTCGCGACCGGTCTCGCCGGTCGCAAAGCCGCAGGGCAAGCTGATCCCGCAAATCCCCGCGAGATTAGCGGCGATCGTAAAGATATCGGCCAGGTACATGGCCAACGGGTCCTTTGTGCGCGCACCGAGCTTGAACGCCGGCACCGGAGAGGTGGGGCAAATCAGCGCGTCCACTTGCTGGAAGGCGGCTTCGAAGTCGCGCCGGATCAACGTGCGAACCTTTTGCGCGCGCAGGTAGTAAGCGTCGTAGTAGCCGGAACTTAAGACGTACGTTCCGAGAATGATGCGCCGCTTTACCTCAGGCCCAAAGCCCTGCTCGCGGGTGCGGCCGTAAAAGTCGAGCAGCCCCGTGGTGTCGCTCGCCCGGTGCCCATAACGGACGCCATCGAACCTGGCCAGATTGGCCGATGCTTCGGCGGTGGCAATGATGTAATACACTGCCACAGCGTACTCCGTGTGCGGGAGGGAGACCTCGACGATTTCCGCGCCGAGCTTGGTGTATTGCTCGACCGCCGCGCGGACGGCGTTCTCCACCTCGGGATCGATGCCGCTGATAAAATATTCCTTGGGCAAGCCGAGCCGCACGCCTTTCATGTCGCCCGTGAGGGCGGCGGTGTAGTCGGGGACAGGCGCGGACAAACTGGTGGAATCGTGCGGATCGCCTCCGGCCACGACGCCGAGGAGCAGTGCCGCGTCTGCCACGGTGCGCGTCAACGGGCCGATCTGATCGAGCGAAGAGGCAAACGCCACCAACCCATAACGTGACACCCGCCCATAGCTGGGTTTGACGCCGACCACGCCGCAGAGAGCCGCCGGCTGCCGGATGGAGCCGCCAGTGTCCGTGCCGAGTGCGCCGAACGCTTCGCGCGCGGCCACGACCGCCGCGGACCCGCCGCTGGAGCCGCCGGGAACCCGAGCCAAATCCCAGGGGTTGCGGGTGACGCCGGCGCTGGAGTTTTCGGTCGAGGAACCCATGGCAAACTCGTCCATGTTCGTGCGTCCGAACGGGATGGCGCCCGCCTGGCGCAAGCGGGTGATGGCGGTGGCGTCATAGGGCGCGCGGTAACCGGCCAGGATTTTGGAGGCGCAGCCGCAAGGCTGCCCAGCGACGCTCACCACGTCTTTGACGGCGATCGGCACGCCGCCCAGCGGCAAGGTTACGTCGGCGGCGTCGGC
This sequence comes from uncultured Chthoniobacterales bacterium, assembly GCA_964250275.1. Lineage (GTDB taxonomy): Bacteria > Verrucomicrobiota > Verrucomicrobiia > Chthoniobacterales > SZAS-18 > CAXUFU01. The sequence continues at coordinate 4,325 of CAXUFU010000095.1, forward strand.
CAGGCGGAGCGCCTCGTCGAGGTCACGGGAGAGATAACCGCCAATCTGGGGATCGACGGCTTCGATGCGGGCTGACAGGGCGGTGATGACTTCCCGAGGCGAGACGTCGCGGGCGCGCAGGAGTTTCTGCAAGCCGGCGATGCTCTGGGAGGTAATTTCCTGGTCCATGGAATCGGCAACCAAGCACGAAGAACGCGGGGCGCAAAGCGCTTTGTAATAAAGGTAGGGATGGGTCTCCGACCCGGTCCCTGATTGTCTGGGAAGCCTGCCGTTCGCTTGGGGGCGACCCGTGGACCGGAACGCCTGCGAGACAGCATGGGACCGGGTCGGAGACCCATCCCTACCATTTTTTGGGGCAGCTTTGCTGCGGGTTAGTCCAGGACCTTCGGGACCACGAATAAATCGTTCGCTTGCCGGGGCGCGTTGGAGAGAGCGACTACGGGCGGGAAGCTCGGCGCGGGCGCGTCGGCGCGGAAGACGTTAAAGACGGCGCTCGCGTGCGCTGTGGGCTCAACCTCGCTCACGTCCACCTGCCGCAACGCCTCGACAAACTTCAACACGTCGGAAAGCTGCGTCTGGTATTCGGCGATCTCTGCCTCGCTCAACTCCAGCCGCGCCAAACGGGCGACATAACCCACATCTAGATCAGGAGCAGCCATCTCGTTGTGCGCGCGACTTTACCACTGCATGAAGTGGCTCAACAGCCAGAACACCGCGCCGGCCAGCACGACGACCAAGAACAAGGTCTGCATCCGGGCGGCCGATTTTTCCGCCCGCAACATCGGCCGGGCTCCGGCGCGCCGGACGGCCTGGGCGGTTCCCTGGCCATAACGCGAATCCGGCACGACGCTTTGCAGATAGTAGCCGCGCGAAGCGGTGATCAGCGCGTCCCGATCAACCCTCGCTTGGGCAGCGGCGCGGCTGGGAGCTTCCGCGATCGTTTTTTGCAGGGCCTCGATCTGTGCCTGCAACTGGTTTTCCTGTTCCGCGAGTTCACGCTGGCGCGAATCGATCGCGCCTCCCTTGGCTCGGGAGGGCTTCGCCGCGCGCGTCTTGAGCTTGGTTCCGGTAGGCATGGGTGTGAGCTGAAGAAGCAGTCCAGCCGGCCAAGTTTTCTCCACCCGAGCAACCCGCGCGAAGTGGGTGGGTGGGAAGAAGACCGGACACTGTCAAAACAGCAAGGGACTTATTCCCTATCCAGCAAACGTGCGCCAGCAAAAAATAAACACTGCGATTAATCCTAAAAGCAACAGTGGCAGGGTGAAAGCCACCCCGGCTTTGAGCCAGTACAGAAACGTATGATCCGGTGAATTGCCGAACATCTCGTCGTAGGCACCATCGGCGACGTTGACGCCCGATTCACCCGCGGTGCCTTCGGCCGCATCGGCGGCAAACCGCGAACGCATCTGCGCGTATTCGGTTCGCGCGTGATCGACCATGCCGAGGGCGCGGTTGAGTTCACGCTGGAGATCCGCCTGAGCCCAATGCTTGGGGTTGATCGACTCGAGCGCTTGCAGGTGCGCGCCGAAGGCATCCATGGTCGCGCGCAACTGTTCGACGCGTTTTTGCGCCTCGTTCGCCTGCTTTTCGACCACCACCAGGGCGCGCGTCAGTTTTTCGACCATCTCGCCGCGCCCTTGCTCGAGTTCTTCCTGGCGCCGGCTCAGCTCTTCGAGCTCGCGTTTTTGCCGCTCGATTTGATCCTGCTGCCGCTTGAGATTGAGGAGTTGCTCCTGCGCCTTTTGCACCTGGCTGTCCAGGCGCTCGGCGCCGACCGACCCGCCGCGGGGCAACGCCTCCTCTTCTTCCGGGGAGTAAGAGGCCGTCAGCGGCGCGGGTTCCGACGTTCTGCCATATCGTTCTGCCATATTTTTCGACTTTCGGCGGGGCGCTGTCTTGGGGCTGGCGGCCGGCGTTTCGCGGCCGATCAACTCACCGTTTTCCAGATCCTCCGGCGTTTGCAATGGAGTATCGTCCGGCTCAGCCACAGCCACCAGCTTTACTCTAGCCACTCTCAAAATTCCATATTTTTCAACCGCCGCCGCGCCAGGGTCAAAGGGATGAGCAACGCGAGCGCGCTGAGCGCGAGGGCCAGCGTGGAAGCGAGCACGCGCCAGACGCGCAACGTTTCCGCCGGCAGGTGCGCCCACGTCAACGGCAGACTGGCGGGAAACGCCAGCAGCGTCACGATGACCACGATGTAAACGAAACTGGCCACCAGACAAAGCGTGCCGCCGAAGCCGCTGACGATTTTGGACGGATTATCTTCTTCGAAATTTGGAAAGAGCGCGCCCAGGCCGACCGATAACCCGCACAAAGCCGCGCTCATCACGGCAATGGCCAGCGCGAAATAGGCGATCATGCCGGCGCCCAGCTTGAGGATCAGGCTCGAGGCAATCATGAGCGCCGTCGTGATGAGTGTCGCCGCCAGACACGATGAGCAGAATTTCTGCAGCAGCACGCGGGGCAGCCCGAGCGGCGCCATGCCCAGGATCCAGAGCCGCCGGCCTTCCAGACTGAATTGCGGGAAGACGAAGCGGGTCGTGAGCGTCGAGAGCGTGAGGGCGCAGGCGGTCAGGTTCAGGTAGCTAATCGTCGTGCTCCAGAAAGGATCCCGAAAATCGTAGGAGACGTTGCGCAGATTGAGCACGTAAATGGTGAGCAGGCCGATGAAAATCATGACCTGCGTCCATTGCGCGGGTTCGCGCCAGAAGACGCGGACGTCCTTGAGCACCAACGCGCGCACGGGCCGGCCGATAAACGCGCACAGCGGGGTATCGAGGAGGCGGGCGAAAAGGCTGGGCCGGGTGCGCAGTTGCCGGCGCTGTTCGGCGCGCTCCTGGCTGCGCTCCGAGCGGTGGCCGAAGGCGCGCGTCCAGCCCGCATAGAAGAATTGGCTGACGACCGCGTAGCCGAGCAGAAGGCCAAAGAGGGCGTTGCTGAGCAGGACCAGGAAGAAGAAGGTGCCCTCGCGCTCGAGGCCGCCGCTCCAAGAGAGAATCGTCCGAGCGATCCAGGCGCTGGGCAGGAAGGGGTTCAGGCTCACGTGTGTGTGCCGCAGGAGTTGATCGAACATCTGGATCTCCACCGGCGCGGTGACGTTGTTGGCGCTCTGCGGCCGGAGCGAAACGACCAGCGCGACAATGCCGGCCAAACCCGCGCCCAGCACCACGCGCGTGGCCCAACGCCGGGCCAGGATCGTGACCAGCAGCAGCACGAGCACCGAGCCGAGCACCGCCGGGATGACGATAAACGGCAGGTAAACGGCAAACACCTGCAAATAGAACGGAGCCTTGACCTCGTTGACACGGCCAAAGGCGGCCATCATGGGCGCGCTCAGGAACATGAGCGCCCAACTGGAGACCACCAGGCACTCCAGGAATTTCCAGCGGTAGATGTCCGCGTGCCGGATCGGCAGGGTGAGGAACCAATCCGTTTCGCGGTTCTTGAAGAGGGTCGTGTAACCGATGATCACGTTCGAGAACGTGAGCATGACGAAGAAAAAGCCGAAGATCAGGAAGAGAATGCGCTGGGCGAGCAGCGACCCGACAGGCGGATAGACGTAGAGAAACTTGAGTGCGCGATAAAAGAGGAAGTAACCCAGGTACAGGTAACCGGCGACGAACCCGGCCAGGATCACCGGCAGGAGGGGGGAACGGCGCCGCAAGCCGCGCGTGCGCGCCACCAAACTGCGCCAGTGGACCCAAAGAAGAAGCCGGAAAAGGCGCAGCGTCATGCGGGGGGGAGGGGCGGTTCATCCTCGCACACAGCAGAGGGAACTCCAGGGCCGCCCGGTCCAAACCCAAGGTAGGGATGGGTCTCCGACCCGGTCCCTGACTGTCCGGCACGCTTTCCAGGAAATGGATCGCGCCATGTATACGTGGACGCTGGCCAGACAGCAAGGGACCGGGTCGGAGAC
>CAXUFU010000096.1:0-8199 GCA_964250275.1 uncultured Chthoniobacterales bacterium
TGTAGGCCGTGGGGTTCCGGTGTGCTGCCCTGGCAGCCTACCAGGGTCACACACCGCCGCTACAGTCGGAGTAGCATGGAACGGTCTGCGCACCGGGGCGTTCTATGCAACCGGCCCGCTCTGGTCTTTCCCGCGGCGAACGGCTGTGATTGAGTGCTTGCATCCCATGACCCTGCCGCAAGTCCTCGAGGCACTGCTTTTCGCCTCGCCCAAGCCGCTCACGACCGCGGACTTGCGCACCGTGCTCAAATCGGCAGCCGAATACTCGCCCGAGCCGCTGGCCGAGCACTTCGGGCGCAGCCGGGAAGAGGAGATTCGCGAGGCTCTGACCAGTCTCGCGGCCACCTGCCGCGAGCAAGGACGGGCCTTTGAATTAGCCGAGGAAGCCGGCGGTTGGCAATTCAAGAGCCTGGCGGCCTGCGCACCCTGGGTGCGCCAGCTTTTCCCCGAAAACCGGCCGGCCCGGCTGAGTCCCGCGGCTTTGGAGACCATGGCGATCATCGCGTACCGCCAGCCGGTCGCCCGCTCCGAAGTCGAAGCGGTGCGCGGCGTCGATGCCGGCGGCGTCGTGCAGACGCTGCTCGACCGCGGCTTGATCCGCATCGCCGGACGCGCGGAGATGCCCGGGCGCCCGCTGCTCTACGCAACCACGCAGCTTTTCCTTGAGCATTTCGGCGTCAAGCAAGTCGATGAACTACCGGCCTTCGACGAGCTGCGCAAAACGTTGCTGGCCAAGGAAGCCGCCGCGTCGGCGGCCAGCGACGAACCCGTCCCAGAAACCGCCGGCCCGGCTGGTCCATCAGAAGTTGAAGTCGTCCAGAGCGAGCCGGAAACGTAAGGATACCGTAGGACGGTCTTTGGGCAGAGCACCTATGGCATCGGCATTGCACACCTCGGTCGCCGGATTGGCGATTCGAGCGCAGCGGAGGCCCCCGTCAAATCACCCTCGCCTTCCGGGCGCGGCACGTGTTACTTTTCCGCTCCCTTTTTACCTGTCTGATGGACCTCAAAGAGTTGCGCGAAAAGATCGATGCTCTCGATGGCAATCTGCTCCGGTTGCTCAACGAACGCGCTGAGCTGGTCTGCCTCGTAGGCGAGATCAAACGCGCTGGCGGCCTGGATATCTACTCGCCCGAACGCGAGGAAAAGCTCCTGCAGGCACTGGCCGCCCGGAATCAGTCGCAGGGCGGCCGGTTGCCCGCCGAAAGCCTGCGCGCCATCTACCGCGAGATCATGTCGGCTTCGCTCGCGCTGGAAAAGGATCTCACCATCGCCTACTTCGGGCCGGAGGCGAGTTGGACGCACCAGGCCGCGCGCGGCAAATTTGGCTCCAGCGTGCATTATCTGTCTCAGCCCAGCATCGGCGATGTTTTCGACGCCGTTTGCCGGCACCGGGCCGACTACGGCGTGGTCCCGATCGAAAATTCAACCGAAGGAGCCGTCAACCATACGCTGGACGTTTTCATCGACAGCGACCTGCTCATTTGCGCTCAGCTCGCCCTCAGAATTGAGCACCACCTGCTGGCCCGCGTGCCGCGCGAGGACGTTCGGCGTGTTTTCAGCCACCCGCAGGTTTTCGGGCAGTGCCGCCACTGGCTGCACGGGCATCTGCCGGGTGTCGAGCTGGTCGAGGTGTCGAGCACCTCGCGGGCGGGAGAAATGGCGGCGCAAGCCACCGACGCCGGCGCCCTGGCCGGCCGCATGGTGGCGGACTTGCACAACCTCACGATTCTGGAGGCCGGCATTCAGGACAGCCCGCACAACACCACCCGGTTCCTGGTCATCGGCCACCGCGATTGCCCGCCGACGGGCAACGACCGCACCTCGCTCATGTTTGGCGTGCCAGACCAGGCGGGCGCGTTGTTCCTGGCCCTCGAGCCCTTGCAACGCGCGGGCGTGAGCATGAGCAAAATCGAGAGCCGGCCCTCCAAGCGCAAGCCTTGGGAGTACGTGTTCTTCGTCGATGTCGACGGCCATCGCGACGATGCCGTGGTTGTGGGCGCGCTCGAGGAATTGCGCGAGCGCTGCAACTTTCTCAAAATTCTCGGCAGCTACCCGCATATGGCCGGCCCGCTCGCTTGAGCGGGGCGCGACTTGTTGCTTCCCCGGGGCGCGTTTTGCGGCATACTCCGGGCATGTCTGACCCAGTGTCCGCGCCACCAGCGGGCTACCATTCTCTGCAACCTTACCTGATGTTTCAAAACGGCGTGGATGCCATGGCCTTCTACCAACGGGCGTTCGGTGCGACCGAGCGGCTCTGCATGAAAAACGAGGCCGGCAGGGTCGTGCATGCGGAAATTCAGCTTGGCGACTCCTGCCTCATGTTGGCGGATGAAAATGCCGCGATCCAAGCTTTCAGCGCGCCGCATTACGGCGGCTCGCCGGTCAGTCTCATGCTCTACGTGCAGGACTGCGATGCGGTGTATCATCAGGCGATCGCGTGTGGAGCCGTGAGCGAACGCGAGCCCGCCGATCAACCGTATGGCGATCGGATGGCCGGGGTGAAAGATCCGTTCGGCTACAAATGGTGGATCGCGACGAATCTGAAGGATTTATCCCGGGAAGACGCGCAGTAGCACTTAGGCTAGTCTACCTTCGGAGGAAAAAGGCTTCGCTGGAAACCCACGGCGGCAGGGTAGCCTCCTGCGAGACGCTTTTCCTCTTTTTGGCCCGCCCATCGTCCGATTTATGACGAACCTACTTCCCGAATTGCATTTTCTCCTCGCGAGCACGTCCCAAGAGTACCGTCGCGGACTGCACGAGATCATTGGCGCCCCCCCGGGAGACACGCCAGCCGCGCTTTGCGGCCACCTTTCGCTGCTCCGCACGAGTGCCAGCCAAGGGGCTGAGGCGACCGATTACAAGCAACTGGTGACGGACATCGCCGATCAGGTAGGTTTCGACTGGGCAGCGATGGTCGGGCTGACGCCCTGGTCAGAACTATCGTCCGCGCAGATCGAGGCTGCCATCGTCCGGCACGTCGACGCGGATAAGATGTACCACGCCGAAGCGCCGGCACAGTCGCCGGATGTGATCACGGCGCTCGACAACGCCTTCTCCTCCTTGAGCGGCGATTGGCGCAAGCTTTTGGCCGCCGTCATTTACATCCACCAGGTGATCCGGCCGTCCGCGCCAGCGGTGCTGGAAATGCCGGCGCCTGCGGCGGAGCCGGCGCCCGCATCCGCCCAGCACAACGGTGCCAACGGCAATGAGTCCACTGCCGAAGGTCAGCAAGCTTTGCCGGTGCCACCCAGGAAAAGTGGCGATGAGCCTTTCCGCGCCCGCACCGGGAACCTCGGGCCGACGCTGCTCGACTTCTGGCGCTGGTCGGCCTCCGATCTTCTGGACGATTGGACGCGGCCCGCCCTGGCTGCTTACATCGTCTCGTGTGCGTTGGGCTTACCGGCCAGCTTTCGCCCGCAGGAGGGAGCTGCCGGTTACCTGCTGCACTCCCAAGGGCTCAAGATTGAAGTGACCTCCGCCTGTTATCCTTGCCTCGACCGTGACGAGGAGGCTGCGGCAGAAGTCCGGTTTCCGATCCGTGTCAGCCGCGCCGGAGAGGCCGGCGCCAGTGCCGCGGCGGTGAACCTGCAGAGGCGGGCGGATGTTTATGTGTTCTGCCTGTTAGTGCCCCTGGATGAAGAGCTGGTGGATCCTTTGGACGTTTCGCAATGGGAGTTCTACGTGGCGGCCTCCGCTGTCCTGGATGCGCAATTCCCCTTGGGTAAGAGCATTCGGCTGCAAGGCTTGCAGGAGCTGGGAGTGGCCGCGGTCGGATACGAAGAATTGCCGGGCAGCGTCCAAGGTGCGTGCCAGCCAGCAGGCGGGCTCCCCGCATCGCGGCTTGGTTAGGCAGCGAAGCGCCGGTCGTTCAGCAAAGCTGCCGTTCGGCAAACGTGAAGCGAGCCCGTAATCACCGCGCGGACTCCGTGTTACCGCTGCGCTGCACGCCGGGTCCACGATGATTGCAAAGAGGGATCGGGCTGACTGGATTCGAACCAGCGACCTCTTGAACCCCATTCAAGCGCACTACCAAGCTGTGCTACAGCCCGAACTCTGCAAAAATCGACGGCGACCCGCCGACGAGGCTAACTATGCGCGGCTTCCACTGGGCGGCAAGGAGTTTCCCGCGTCGCGCAGCCCCTTGTGCAACCTTTACCCGCCATGCACCGTGACCGCATTCACCTGCCGCACGGAACGAGCCGGACGCTTGTCGCCGGGAACAATCACGCGCCACGGACCTTCCGCCGGGCTCAAGGGCTGGCCGTCTTTGGTGTCTGCCAGGATGATAGTCTGATTGCTTACCGTCGGGTCGATTTCCCCGAGCGCGAACACCACCTCGTATCCGTCCCGGGCACCTATCACGATATAGCTCGCCATGGCACCCTTCGCAGGCATGGTGGCAGGGTCGAACTTCAAACCCGCCGCGCGCATCAGCGTTGCCAAAGTAGGGCCGGCATACGCCGCGTCATGGCCCGCGCGATCTTTTGTCTGAACCTCCACACGCGGCAGTTTGGCCAGGTCTGCCTGGTCAAGCGTAAGCGGCGTGGGGACGTCTCCGGAAACCGTCAACACCCCATCTGTGCTGGACGCCTGGAGTCCCGCGCTAGCTTGCCCCGGCGCATCCTGAGCCGCCAAGTGCAACCCGCCGAGGGGCAGAACCGTTACAACCGCAAAGACAACCGATAACGACCAGCCAAGTCTCCGCCGGCCCAAGTTGTGCATCGCCAAACCCACCGCCCGCTCTACCCACGCCCCTCAGAACATCTTCTTGGCACGCTTGACCACCGGGTCAACGTACCCGCTGACATCGACATTCTTCGCTTTCTTGTAGGCCTTTTGCACCGACTGCTGCGAAGCGGCATAATTGCTGGTAAAAAACTTCACTACCGGCCAAACGAACGGCAAGACCGCCGCTTTGTAGTCGAAATCGCGCACCTTTTGAGCGCTCTTGGGGATCGGCACCTGGAGATGATCGCGGCTATCATGTTCACCGATGGAGCGGACAAGCAATCCAACCACGAAACCGACGCCCAGAGCGGTCAGGATTGCCGGCACCGGGTTCTCCCGGACGTAAATCTCCGTGTTGTGAAAAAGGTCTTCCGCCGAAGCCTTGGTCTGCGACCAGCCTTCTGCCGCCGACGCTCCAAGTTCCCGCCCGCGATCTTGCACCGAAGCTCCCATGTCGCGCAGCCCATCGGCCGTACTCGGCTTTTGACTTGCCAACTGGTTGCGGATGTCCCGGATCGTGTTGTGCGTCGCCAGCACCTCCTGAAATTGGCTGTTGACCAACTCTACCAAGGGTGTGGAAAGTCCGCCTTCCACCGCTTTGCGGTATTCGGCCACGGCTGAGTCTTCACCACGCTCGCACTCAGCAAGGATGGCGTGATTGTCGTGCTGGGCCAGGACCAGCTTTAGCCCAATCCATCCGCGATGCAGCGCAGCCGCCACGCTGCCCGTCTGTTCGGGGTCGGGCTCACCAAGACCGATGAGCTCATTTTGCAGGTCGCCGGCAAATTTCGAGCGTTGCAAGGAGCAAGAGAAGAGCAATCCTTTCAGGTCCTCGTCATCGGTGATCGCTTCAGCGGCGAGCCGAAAACCATCCTGCCCGTCCTTGCACGTGGCAATGAGTCTGTTGAGTGTCGAGATTGTGTCGGAGAGAGATTTGCTCATACGTCCGCTGATTCGCAATCCGAGCAGGAACTGCGTCCCCCGCCCGACACTTTTCCACGCTGGAGCGCCCCAGGTGGCCATCCCTCTCCATCTCTAACGCACGGTTTGCGACGAACCCGCTCGCCATGCTCAAAGCCTTCTTTTTCGACGCCGCCGGCACCTTGATCTTCCTGCCTCGCCCGGTCGGCGAGCACTACCGCGAAGTAGCGGCCCGTTTCGGCGTGGACCTGTCCGCCGTGGCGTTGCAGCAGGCGTTCCGGCACGCGTGGTCCGATCTTCCGTTGCGCGTCGCTTCGGCCCGGCCGAGGCAAGACGACGATAAAGGCTGGTGGCGCGACCTGGTCGACCGCGTGCTGGACCAAACCTTGCCGCCAGACCAGCGCCTGTCGTTTCCTCGCGGCGCTTATTTCGAAGCTGTCTACGCCCATTTCGCCGCACCGGGAGTCTGGGCGGTTTATCCCGAAGTCGCGGACGTGCTCGCGAGCTTGCGCGCCCGCGGTTTTCGTCTCGGCGTCATCTCGAACTTCGACCGGCGGCTGGAAACGATTTTATCCGGTCTGGACCTCCGGCGCTTCTTTGAGTGCGTGATCCTTTCCAGCCAGGCGGGCGCTGACAAACCGGACCCCCAGATATTCCGCTGTGGGCTGGAGGCCTTGGGGATTGCGCCCGGCGAAGCGGTCCATGTCGGCGACGACCGCGCACGCGACGGCGGCGCCGAAGCGCTTGGCATCGGGGTGTTCCATTTGGACCGCCCGCGGACATCGTTGCGCGACGTGGCCGGATGGCTCGATGGCTTGCTGGCGAGCCGACAACAAGACTTGCCAGAGGTGGGAGGCGAGGGTAAATAACGTCTCCCCGGCGTCTGGGGATTCCAAGAGGGTCGATAGCTCAATGGTTAGAGCATCGGACTTTTAATCCGTTGGTTCTGGGTTCGAGTCCCAGTCGACCCAAGTGTGACCGCAGCCGGTGCGCTGATCGGACCATCCCCGCGGGCGTGAATCGCCATCAACTCCCCCACCCTTGCAACGCGCCACTCTGGCCGGAGATTAAACTCATGAGTGACAACGAACCTATCAACGTGAACGAAGCGGCTTTCGAGCGCGCGGTGCTCCAATCACCTGTGCCAGTGCTGGTCGATTTTTGGGCCGCCTGGTGCGGACCATGCAAGATGATTGCTCCCGTGCTGCACGAGATCGCTCAGGAGCAGGCTAGCCGCGTGCGCGTGGCCAAAGTGGATGTGGATGAAAACAGTGCCCTGGCGAGCCGCTACGGCGTGCGTAACATCCCCACCTTGCTTTTCTTCCAGGGCGGCGAGCTGCGCGAAACCGTCGTCGGTGCGGCGTCCAAAAAAGTCATCCTGGACAAACTGGCGGCCCTGGATTCCGCGTCAGCCAAGTAAGTAGACGGAAAGCGGCTCTGCTCGAGGCAAGCCGCCCGGGCGAGCCGCCAAACCTACTTCGCTTTGACCTTGACGGGCACCTTCACCGCCACGGCGCCGGAGGCCGGGCTGCCGGGATAATCTTTTTCCCCGGGTTCCTCGATCGTTTCAATGAGCTTTTGCACGATCTTGTCCGTGTCCATGCCCTCGGAATCGGCCGTGAAGTTGGTAAACATCCGGTGACGCAGAATGGGACGCGCCGCGGCGCGCACGTCTCCGCAGGTCACCACCAACCGGCCGGCGGTCACCGCGCGCGCTTTCGCCGCCACCACCAGATATTGCGAAGCCCGCACGCCCGCTCCCGCGTGAATCCACTTTTTAATGAAGTCCGGCGAACGCGGATCGCCCGGGCGCGTCGCCCGCACCAGCCGCGTGGCGAACAGCACGACGTGATCTGAAATCGGCAACGTGCGCACGACATGCTGCAAGGCCAGGATTTCCGGCCCGTCGAGTACCTTGCGCAAATCAATCTTCTCCTGGCGCGTCGTGACCTTGGCGATGGTCGCCTCGTCTTCTTCCGGCGGATAGTCGACGTAGATGCTGAACATGAAGCGGTCCAACTGCGCCTCGGGCAACGGGTAGGTTCCCTCCTGCTCCAGGGGGTTTTGCGTCGCCAGGACGAAGAACGGTGGCGTCAACTTCATCGTCTGGCCGGCAGCAGTCACACGGTGCTCCTGCATGGCTTCGAGCAACGCGGCCTGCGTCTTGGGCGGGGTGCGGTTGATTTCGTCCGCTAGCAGGATGTTGGTGAAAATAGGCCCGCGGATGAAGCGGTACTCCTTCTTGCCGGTCGCCTCATCGACCTCCAAAATGTCCGTGCCCGTAATGTCCGAGGGCATCAGATCCGGGGTAAACTGGACCCGGCGGAACTCCAGGTCGAGCACCTCCGAGACGGTGCGGATGAGCATCGTCTTGGCCAGGCCGGGCATGCCGATCATCAGCACGTGGCCGTTGGAAATGATGGCGGTGAGCAGTTGGCCCACGATGGCGCTCTGGCCGATGATGGCCTTGCCGATCTCCTGGGTGATCAACTTCGTCTTCTCGCTCATCGAACGGACGACGGACTCGATCCGGTCTTCGGCGGCGGG
>CAXUFU010000097.1:0-7910 GCA_964250275.1 uncultured Chthoniobacterales bacterium
GCGAAGCGCCCGCCCTACAACCGGAACTTACCGGCTACGACATTTTCTAATCTGCGCTGGAGAGCAGAATAGGGGAAGCTGTAGCCTTACCGCTCTGTCGGCGTTCTGGTTCCGACGGCACCAAACTAGAGGCCGCTTGAGAACGTTGATCCCGCTACGGACGCCTCCCAGAGACAAACGAGAAGCGTCAGGGAGCCGGCCTATCTTTTTGGAGGCCACTATCGCGGCGGCCCAATGATCAGTCCGCGGGCGCAAGCTCGCCGCTCTGAAGAACGGCGCCAGCGACTTCAGCAGGAGCCGACGAATCTTTGACGAAGTGCATCAGTGCCGCGGCTAGCAACATAGAGACACCTCCCCCCACGACCGCGGAAGCCCGGTTATTGTGCAGCCAGTGACTCATCACCCAGCCGAAGCCCAGTGACGTGGCGATTTCCGGCAGGACGATGAAGCAATTGAAGATACCCATGTAAACACCAATCCGCTCGGCGGGCAACGCATTGGCCAGCAACGCATAAGGCATCGAGATGATGCTGGCGGTGGCGATTCCCACTCCCGCCATGGAAAGCAGCAGGAGGTATTTGTCATGGATGACACCGACAGAGATTAACCCGGCGGCCCCGCAAAGCAGGCAAACCGTGTGGATTTGCTTCGGCCGCAGGTGACGGCTGGCGAGCAAGAGGCCGAAAGCAGCCAGGAAAGTCACCAACGAGGAAACCGAGAAACAAACTCCGCCCCACTCCGTTCCTTCCGCGTACAAGCTGGATTTCTCATCGGGCGCGCCGAACACGTTGTGCGCGACGGCCGGGATGAAATACAACCCCATGCAAAATATCCCTAGCCAGGTAAAGATTTGCACCCAAGCCAGCCGGCGCATCGTCAACGGCATGTCCTTGATCGCACTCCAGATTTCTCCCGCGCCGTGCAAAAACCCGTGCCGGCGAGCCTTGAGCGCCAGGAATGCCTCCATGTCCTCCGGCGGATATTCACGCGTGGTGCAAACCGTCCAGACCACCGCGCCCAGGAACGCGATGGCGCCCAGGTAAAATGAATAGCGCACCGTCGCCGGAATCCGGGCTCCGACGCTGGTCCTGGCGCTGACGCCCAGCCAATGAGAGAACATCCAGGGCAGCGCCGACGCGATGACCGCGCCTAGGCCGATGAACAAGCTTTGCATCGCGAACCCGCGCCCGCGTTGGTTCTCCGGCAGCAAATCGGCCACGAAGGCACGGAACGGTTCCATGCTGATGTTGATGGAGCTATCCAGGATCCACAGACAGCCTGCCGCCATCCACAAGGTGGTCGAGAACGGAATCAAAAGCAGCGCCATGGAAGCGAGCAGCGCGCCGACCAGGAAGTACGGCCGGCGCCGGCCGAGCGGCCCCCAGGTTCGGTCACTCATGCTGCCGATGATGGGTTGCACGAGCAAACCCGTCATCGGCGCTGCCAACCAGAGCGCGGGAATCTGATCCGGCTTCGCGCCGAGATACTCGTAGATGGCGCTCATGTTCGCCGACTGCAGCCCCCAGCCGAACTGAATGCCGAGGAAGCCGAAGCTCATGTTCCAGAGCTGCCAAAAACGAAATGGAGGTTTTTCCATCAGGGATAATATGTGGCCAATTGTCTGTTCTGGAACACGCCCGGCGTGCACCGATGCTCAAGCCGTTTCGTTCGGGTCGATCACTGCCAGGAGAGCACATCATCCTGGGAGGTCGAGTCGGTCTTGGCGCCGCCCCCGAAGAAGTCTCCCGTGGTCAGTGCGTCCGGCCCCCACGAGTAAACGATCACACCGAGGCGCAGCGGCACCGAGCCAGCGCCTTTATTATAAGGGTTGTTGACGTACCCGGTATAGCCGCCGTCGACGCCGATGAGGTATATCCGACCCCACGGATCGTAGAGATTACGATCGGCCCCCAGTCCATTTTTCGGACCTATCTGGGTCTTAGGATTAACCGTTTGAACTTTTGCCTGCGGCAACTGGATATAAACGATCCCCCTGGTGTTTACCCGCGTGTTTGCCGAAGCTTCCGTGCCTTGATTATCTGCCTGGAGGATGTCGAAAAGCTCGGCAGCGGTCGGTGCGTTCAAGCCAAAGCAAACCTCCGCGTTCGCGGGAGCGTCCTGCGGCATCGGATAAACGCCGTACTCCGTCTTGAAGTTCTTGATGGCGGTAACGACCTGCAACTCCGTGTTCTTTGCCGCGGTTTTTTGCGCATTGATCGTCACCTTCGAGACCACGGGTAGCAAGACACCGATCAGGACTGCGATAATCGTGATTACGACCAGGAGCTCGATCAGCGTGAAACCTTTCGCCAGACGGCGCATTGGGCATGGAGAGTTGGAACGGGGGGAGTTCATTATCATGCGAGCATTTTAGCATGGCTGTAGCTTTGCAGCCATCATGATCCCCATCATAGGGGCACGTATTTAGTTGTGTCGGATTCTCTGCTGCTTAGATGGTGTCCAGTTTACTAGGCGGAGGGAGCGTCCGTTTTGGTCTTGCTTCTTCCCTCGCGACGTCCGCCCTACCTTGACTCTTGCTCCCGGCTCTGCTTAGGGATGGCATGTTCCCAAGCACTCGTTCCCTCCCCACGCTGCTGGCTGCCGCCGCCGTTCTCTGCGCCGTCAACGCCTGCTGCGCCCAAACCAAAGCCCCCAAAACCGCCGCGGCCACGCCCGCCAAGGCGGCAACGTCCGACACGGACAAAGGACCGGACGCCGTCTTGTACGTGCCCGGAGCCTATGAGGACTGGAAACCCGCCACGGCGCCCAAGATCGCGTCGGTCCCGGGATCTCCCGTCCGCTTTGAAGGTTACGTCAACTTCACCGGCACCGGCGAAGTACCTTTCAAATTCACTGACGCACCCGATTGGGCTCACACCAACTACGGCAGCGGACCCGGCAACACTTTCAATACGGACGGGCAAGCGGCCGGGCTGACCGTCCCAGGGGGCGGTTACTATGAGTTGACCGCTGACCTGGCCAAGGGCACCTGGACCGCGACCAAGACCACCTGGAGCGTCATCGGCAACGCCACTCCCGGCGGTTGGGAAAAAGACACGCCGATGACCTTCGACGCGGACAAGCAGGTCTGGACCGTCACCCTCCCCATGAAAGCGGATGGATCGTTTAAGTTCCGCGCGAACAACGCCTGGAAGATCGACTTCGGCCTCGATAAGGACGGCAAGCTGCAATACGTCGACAATCCGTTTTTCGATTACAACCCGAAGATCAAGGATCTGACCGTGCCCGACGACGGCACTTACACGCTCACGCTCGATCTTCACGTCCCCGGGAAGTACACCTACAGCATCGAAGCCAGCAAGTAGCTCGGCGCGGGAGCAGGATCGCACCGCGCGAGGGATCTTCCCACCCCGGGGGCTCTGCCACTTTCCAGACAGGACGCTCACAAAAAGTACGTGTGAGCCGCCCGGAGGGTGCGGACCGCCGGCTGGAACGATCCCGCGGATGGTCCTGCCTTGCGCTTCGGCAAATCTCAAAGAGGGACCAATATGAACTCAAAGCTTCGTCTCGTGGCGGCCTGCGGCGCCGTCCTGTTGTTGTCGGGTATCAGTCCATCCTGGGCGCAACCGGCCGTAGCGCCGGAACCCACGCCCTCCGGTGACGTGCCGCAATATGGAACGCCATTTGCGCACGTGCCCGCCGTCGAAGATCTGGCGATCTACCAGGTCAATGTGCATGCGTTCAGCCCGGAAGGTAACTTCGCCGGCGTCCAGGCGAGGCTGGACGCCATCAAGGCGCTCGGTATCAATACCGTGTATCTCCTGCCGATCTACTCGGTTGGCGTGGTGAAAACCGTTAACTCGCCCTATTGCGTGCGCGATTACAAGGGGGTGAACAGTGAGTTTGGCACCCTGGATGAGTTGCGCACTCTGGTGGACGAGGCGCACAAGAGAAACATGATTGTGCTCTTCGACTGGGTGGCGAACCACACGGCCTGGGATAATCCCTGGATTGCCAACAAAGCCTGGTACCAACAAGACGAGTCCGGCGACATCATCAGCCCGCCCAAGACCGGCTGGAAGGATGTGGCGGCGCTCAATTACGATAACAAGGACATGCGCCTGGCCATGATCGACGCCATGCGGTACTGGATCTTCCAGGCGAACATCGACGGCTACCGTTGCGATGCCGCGGACTTCATTCCCGTCGATTTTTGGCAGCAAGCCATCGCCAGCCTGCGGACCATCAGCACGCATAAACTCGTGCTCTTCGCCGAAGGGAAGAGAAAAGATAACTTCACCGCCGGGTTCGACCTGGAATATGGCATGGCCTTTTACAACAACCTGGTTAACCGCATCTACGGCACGCACCAATCCGTCCGTTCCTTGGACGCGCTCAATCAGACGGAATACAAGCAGGCGGTGGGAGACGATCAGGTCGTGCGCTACATCACCAACCATGACGTGGACCAAAGCGACGGGCCGCCGGTGACTATCTTCGACGGCAAACAAGGCTCCCTGGCTGCGTTTGTGGCGACCGCCTACATGAAAGGCGTGCCGATGATTTACGACGGCCAGGAAGTAGGCTGCCCGCTCAAGCTGAGTTTCTTTGACAAAAGCACGCCCATCGATTGGTCGATCAATCCGGAGCTGAGCGAGGAGTACAAACGCATCATGGGTTTGCGCGCGTCCAGCAACGCCTTGCGGCGCGGCGAACTGCATTCTTTCGACACGGATGACGTCTGCGCCTTCGACAAGACCGCGGAGGCGGAAGAAATCCTCGTCATCGATAATCTTCGCGCCACCGCCAGCACGTTCACCGTGCCCGAGCCCCTGCTGGCCAAGAGCTGGAAAGACGCTTACACCGGGGCGGATGTTACCTTGCCCAGCGAGGTAAATCTGACGCCCTATCAGTATCTCGTTTACAAGCAGCGCTAATCGCGCGTGGCGGTCGGTGACGGTCCGACCGGCGCGGTCGAGCAAGGCAAAACGTTACAGACGGTCCTAACCCGCTGTTACCACCGGAGCAGATTGCGGTGCTGTCCGGTCCGATTTATGAGTGTCCGCCAGAGGGAAGGTTCCGCTCGGTAGAGCTGAACGGGTCTCCAAGGCTCGCTCGGGCCGAAATCTAAACCAGCATGTTAGAACAAGCAGACAGCGACGCGACGTATTTTCTTCGCACCCAGGCAGCCGGCGGCCTCGTGCGCCGCGGCAATGGCATTGAACTGGCGCTCGAGCCCGGGGAAGACCGTCTGCGGGTGGAAGTTTTGCGCGCCGACATCCTGCGGCTCAAGATCAGCCAGGGCGGCCGCTTCGACGAGCAGCCGACCGTCGCCGTGCCGGACGGCGCGCCGGCCACGCTGGGCGGCCAGGCGGAGTTTAACGTCCTGGACACGCCCGAGGCGGTGCGCGTGGTCACGCCGGAGCTGGTTCTCACCATCGGCAAGGCGCCCTTTCGGCTGGACGCCCATCGCACCGACGGCAGCACCATCTTTGAAAGCGTTGCCGACGCAGACGGCGGCTATTGCGCTTACGCCACGCTCAACGACGAGTTCCTGCTCACCCGCCGCCGCCAGCCCGGGGACGCGTTTTACGGGCTGGGCGAGAAGTGCGGCCGCTTCAACCGCGCGGGCAATGCTTACACGCTCTGGAACACGGACGTGCTCGCTCCCAGCGTCCTGGGCGAGGCCCAGGCAAAATTCAGCAAGGATGACCCGCGCTCCGATCCGCGCGGCACGGTCTTCGATCCCTATTACGTCTCCATCCCGTTCTTCTACCATCAACGCGCCGCGGCGCCGGCGATGGCCGGCTTCTTTATCGATAACGCCTACCGCGCCCGTCTCGATTTCACCTCGGATGAGCAGTTTACCATCCGGTTTTTTGGCGGCCAATACACCGAGTATGTTTTCGCCGGGCCAGGCATGCCCGCCATCCTGGCCGCGTACACGGCATTGACCGGCCGGATGCAAGTCCCGCCGCTCTGGGCGCTCGGCTACCATCAATGCCGCTGGTTTGCTTACACGCAGGAAACCTTTCTCCAACTCGCCGCCAAACATCGCGCCCAGGATTTCCCTTGCGACTGCCTGTGGCTCGATATCGAATACATGCGCGGTTACCGGGTTTTTACCTGGAACCCGGAGGCGTTCCCCGATCCGCAGGCGATGCTCGCCGAGCTGCGCGCCGCTGGATTCCGCGTCATCACGATCATCGACCCCGGGGTGAAGTATGAGCCGGGCTACGCGGTGTTCGACGAGGCGCGGCAAAAAGACCTGCTCTGCCGCACGCAACAAGGCGCCCTCTATGTCGGCCAGGTGTGGCCCGGGCGGACCGCTTTCCCGGATTTTTCTCTCGAGGCCGCCCGCCAGTGGTGGGGCCGGCTCAACGCCCAACACGTGCAGAGCGGCCTGGCCGGGATCTGGAACGACATGAACGAACCGGCCACCGGCGACATCCCGGCCGACGCCATGAACTTCGGCGGCGGCCGGGTGCCGCACGCGCAGTTCCATAACCAGTACGCCACGCTCATGGCCATGGGCACGGTCGAGGGCCTGCTGGCCGTCATGCCCGATCGCCGGACGTTTGTGTTGTCCAGAGCTGGGTCACCTGGGATCCAGCGTTACGCGGCCAACTGGCTGGGCGACAACTGCTCGCGCTGGGAACACCTCTGGATGAGCATTCCGATGGCGATGGGCTTTGGCGTCAGCGGCCAGCCCTTTGTCGGCGCGGACGTAGGCGGCTTCATGGAGGATACCTCGCCAGAACTGCTGGCGCGCTGGTACCAGTACGGCGCGTTGACACCGTTTTGCCGCAACCACAATTGCAACAATCAGAACGACCAATATCCGTGGGTGTTCGGGGAGCGGATTGAGGCCATCTGCCGGGAGGCGATCGAACTGCGCTACCGGTTGCTGCCGTATCTTTATGCGGCTTTCCGGGAGGCCGCCGAGACCGGAGCGCCGGTGCAGCGCCCGCTCATTTTCGATCATCAGGCTGATCCGGCCGCCCGGGAAGTGGACGACCAGTTCTTGCTTGGGCGCAACCTTTTGGTTGCTCCCGTGTACGAGCCGGGGCAAACGGCGCGCCAGGTTTATTTGCCGGCCGGAACCTGGTACGACCAGGCAGGCGAGGTCTACGCCGGTCCGGCCTGGGTCACCGCGCCCGCGCCGCTGGAGACGATTCCCTGGTACGTGCGCGGGGGAGCCGTCGTGCCGATGTGGCCCCGCGCTCCCAAGTCAACGCTGGGTTACCGCCCAACCAGCGTGGAACTGCACGTCTTTGTGCCCGAAGAGGATGGCGAGACGCGGTCGTTTCTGCACGAGGACGACGGCGAGACGTTTGCGTTCCGCCGGGGCGCGTTCGTCCGCACCGAGTTTTCTCTGCGCCGGCGCGCCGGGACGATCACGTTGGAGGCGGCGGTCAGCGGAGAAGGTTTCCCGGAGTTTGCGCGGCGGGAGTTCGTGCTGGTGTGGCACGGGCGGTTGTTGGATGCTATGTCAGTCAACGGCGAGGAAATTTCTCTAGCCGGCGGCCGCTATAACTTTCTCAACGCGGGCACGGGTTTTTCCTTCCGAGCCGGCCACTAAACTCGGGCATCACACGAGGCGGCCTTTCCGGCTGTAGCGGCGGTCTATGACCGTCGAAATCCGCCACCCGAAGCAGGGCCGCAACCCGACACCAGACAGAGCGGCTTTAGAGTTGTAGGGCGGGCGCTCCGCCTGCCAGGGATAGCCCCGTACCCGGCAGGCGGAGCGCCCGCCCTACAACCGGAACTTACCGGCGTTGACATTTTCTAATCTGCACCAACAGGTGAGAACGGCCGGCTGAAGTGAGCTGCCAGCCGCAGACAAAACGAGCAGCCGCCGGACGCAACGAAGTTGTTGCAGAAGAACGAGCGCGCGGCGGCCTTTTTCTTTCTACTCGTTGTTGCCGTCATACAATTAGGTCTCCTAA
>CAXUFU010000097.1:7920-8174 GCA_964250275.1 uncultured Chthoniobacterales bacterium
TTGCAGTGCCAGACGCGCAGCTGGCTCGCCAAATCGTCGTTCAACACCTCGGTGTTCAACCGCTCGAGGTACGACGCTTTCTGACGGGGATGATGCATTACGTCTACGAGGCGACGTTCAAGGGTCATCCACCGGTGATCATTCGCATCGCGGCATCGTATGGACAGGCGGCGATGCGTGGAGCAGCCCACCTTTCACGGCTTCTTCGCCCGCGCGGGGTGCCGCTCCCTGCTATTTTGGCGGAGAACCTGGAC
>CAXUFU010000098.1:0-8135 GCA_964250275.1 uncultured Chthoniobacterales bacterium
GTCTATGACTGTCGAAGCCTGGCGGCGGCACCCAGCGCGCCCGCTCCCTTCGACGGTCATAGACCGCCGCTACAGGCAGATTGGCCGCTGTGCCTTACCGCACGCGCATGCCAAGTTTATCGTCCCAGTGCAGCGGCTTGTCCATCTTCGGCAGGGGCGATTCCTTGGCCGCGTCAATCGTCACACCGTACTTCCAATCCGGTGGGCAGATCGCAATGTACCGGGCATAGCCGCCCGTGCCGCCGCCGAACTTCGGGTAGCCGATCACCACCAGCGCGCCCGTTTCCGGCACCTGGTCCAGATTCGTGATCCCCTCACCCTGGGTGTAACCGTTTTGCAGCAACCAGGCTTCTCCCTCGAGGTTCGGCGTCGAATCCGTGTCCAGGGGCTCATGGCCGTGCATCAAAATCCGGCGTTGCAGATGCAGAAACTTCAGCGCCGGCAGCGACACTCCCGGGAACTTCGTCAGCGTGGCCAGCGCCGGATCCGGCCATTTCTTCGACCAATCGGAACGCACGAAAACCACGCTGCCCGGCGGCACCATGCCGTGCGTCTTTTCCCAATCGACGATATCCGGCACGGGCAGCGAATAGTTCGGATCCTTGGCCACTTTATCAACGATCGAAATCACGACCAGCGGCCGGACGGCAAAAGTCGGCGGCAATTCGTCGATGGCCGGATAGATGGGATTCCAGTGGGCGGGCGGATCGAGTTGGGTGCCGAGTTGGTCAGTCGGGAGGTTGTAAGCGCTCGCCTGAAAGCCATCGGCCGCGTAGGTGTAGATCTTGCCTGTCTTGGGATCGACCGTCTGGCTGAACTTGGGTGAGGCGAACCCGGCCCAAACCGGGATCGAAGGCGTGATGGTATGGGTCAGGTCGACGTACTTGGCGTTCTTCAAGAACATGGCGTAGACGTCCCAGAGCGAATGCGGGCTGCTCTCCTGGGCGCGGAGCTGCGCGGGCAGCCAGGACGAAAGCGCCGCCGCGGCGAGAAGGACAACGCATCTTTTCGTGTGCTTGTTCATAGGTGTCAGTCAGTCAGTCAGTTCTGAGCGAGCATGGCCGGGCGGGAGCGGTCCGATGTTACCGGGCGCAGAGCGCGCCGCCGGACTACCCAGTAGCGGGCCAGTTGCAGCAACCCCAGGATCGCAGAGGGGAAGTAAATGAACGCGTTGAGCCAGAAGATATCCTTCGCACCGGTGTGCACCCAATTGAGATACAGCACCAGGGAGGAGGCTGTCAGCCAAAAGAGCCAGGGACAGGGAAAAAAGCACAAGAACGGCACCAGCCACGTGGCGTACCAGTCGACGCCGGAAGAAAGAAGAACGACGAAAATCGTCGCCAGGCAAAGGCAGCGCCGCAGGGAGCTGTACGCATCGGTGTCGCGCCGCCACAACGCCCATGCGCCCGCCGCCACCACGGTCAACCCCGCGAGCGCCACGAAGACGTCGTAAGCGGACAGCTTCACCGCCTGCAAAAATCGCGCCGGCAACAGGCTCAAGAGAAAGAACCGATCGCCGCTTTGCAAGCCTTCCTCGTTGGTGTACCGCGGCAGAAAGCCCAGTGCGCCATGCAAGTGATAGGTCAGCACGTAAGGCGCGTAGCCCAGCACCACCACCGCGACAAACATCGCGGGCATCTTCCAACCCCAACGCCAGCGGCGATAAAGCGCCGGCAACAGAACCACCGGGAAGAGCTTGGCCAGCACCGCCAGCCCCAACGCCGCACCCGTCGCCAGCGGGCGTCCAAGCCGGTGCAGCAGCAGGGTCAAAACCACCAACGCGATCATGAGCGCATCCACGTGCCCGCCGCCGGCAAACTCCCAGGTGACCAGTGGATTCCAGGCGTACAAGAGCGTCCGTTGCGCCGGCAGGCCAAAGGTGGCCAGCAAGCAGACGAGCCCCCAGACGGCCAACGCCTCGCAGACGACCATCGTGACCCGGATGCAAGTGACGGATTCGCTGATCCGGGTGACGGCCCAAAACACCACCTGCGCTCCGGGCGGGTAGACGGTTTTCGCGTAGTTCCGACGATTGATGTGTGGGTAGATCTTGGCGTCGCGCAGAAAAGCCAGGTGTTTGTCCGCCGGAATGTAACGATAGGGATTGATGTGCGCCGCCTGCACCCGCCCGTCCCAAACGTAACGGTAGAGATCGGTCGAGAGATACACTTCCGTTTGCAGGCACACGATCCGGAAGGCCAGCGCGAAGCCCAGCACGATCAGCCAGGTCGAGCGCGCGGCGCGCGCCTGCAGGATGACCCACGATGCGAGGAAATAAGGAATCGCCAGCCCCAAGGCCCCGGCGGTGAAAGTCGTGATGCGCTTTTCCGCCTGGTCGTGCGCGCCTTTGCAGTAGAGCAGGAGCGAAACGGCCCCCAGCAGTACCAGCGCGAGATTGGTCCAACGCGCCGGCCAGCGCCCGGCGGGGAGAATGTTTGCGTTGGTAGCCGGAGCGCCGCTCATTCGAGGATCGCCGCCGTGGGATTCGGCTCCCGCTGCGGCGCCTCGGGCCAAATGCGGGCGTGGCCTTCCGCCGCCAGGATGGCGCTCAAAAACTCCCGGGTGCGCGGCGCACCAAAGCCCTGCACGTCCTCCGGTCCGGCTAGCGCGCCGTCAAACCCGAGCAGTTCGTCGCAGAGCATGCGCAAAGTGGCAGCATCGTCGACATCGTACCAGGGCGGCAGCTCGACCACCTCGAGCCCCAGCTCGGCCGCGCGGGCGAGCGTCTGGGGCGTGACTTTGTCCGTGCTCCAAGCAATGTCCGCGAAGAGCCGTGGGTGCGCGTGTTTGAGGCCGATCAGATAGTACCCGCCGTCCTCGCTGGGACCGAGCACCAGCCGGTCGCCGGGCCGCGCCAGAGCGCTTACCGCCAGCCGCAGGGCCTCAGCCGGCAGAGTGGGGCTATCCGAGTCGATGAGGCACACGCTGCCGTAACCCAGCGCCAGCAGATCTTCGACGCCGTGCAGGAGCCGTTCCCCGAAAGGCTCGCCCCGTTGGGCTACCAGGCAAAACCCATCCGGCAGCAGCCCCGCGAACGCTTCCTCCATCCCGACTGGCGTGTAGACGGCGATGCCCGCGGCCGGGCTCTCCGCGCCACAGGCGGCGGCGGTCTGCGCGATGTTGGCGGTCGTGTCGCGCAGGAAGCAACTGCTGATGGCGGCCGCCTCCTGCGGCGTGAGCGGCGGCGTCAACCGCGTCTTGCTCGCGCCGGGCTGGGGCGCCTTAATCATCATCGCCAACGCGCAAGCGCCGGGCCGGAGGCCAGCCTGCCCGGCTTGAGGCAGGAGAGGATCGAGGATGGGATAGGCCAGTTTCATCCTGGGACAGGCGCAAGGCGGCTGTTCGCGCGACACCGGCGGCCACGGCTCAGCCTGGGAGACTTATATCGAGTAATCCTCGTTTTCCAAGCGCGAACCCGGTCCGCTGCCAGCCGCGGCTTTCTCGCAAATGGCGTATTGGTAATGTGGATCCTGCCAGCGCCAGACCGATCCCCAGGGTTGGCTCATGACCAAGGCCCCGAAGGTCTCGGGTGCGAGCACCGTTGCATCCGGCGGTTCGCGGTAAGCGCGCGAGCGGTAGTCTCCGGCCAGCGCCATCAGGTTGGCGACCAGCCACATCAGCCGCAGCGGGATGGCGGCACGCAGCCGCGAACAAGGCTCCGCGATGAAGCACCGCCCACCCGGCCGAACGACGCGGTACATCTCCGCCAAGGCCACCTCGCGCCGCGGCAAAATCGTAAAAAGGCGCACCGCGAGCAACGCGTCCACGGAACCATCCGGCTCCGCCAAAGCCAACGCATCCGCCCGCTCGAAGGTGCAATTTTCCAGCCGCCGCGAACGCGCGCTGCGCCGGGCCCGCCGGAGTTGCTGATTGGAGCGGTCCAGGCCCAGGACCCGGAGGTTGCGGAAGCGCTCCGCGAAACGGCAGCAGTAGAAGCCGGGGCCGCAGCCGAGTTCCACCAGCCGGCTGCCCTCCGGCGGCCCGCCTTGGGGCCATAGGGCGGCACAGATGCCATCGGTATCGTCCCGAAACAGGTGCTCCCGAAAGAAGGCGTACAGCCAGCCGACCCGTTCAAACAAGCTGTCGGGCTCCTGGCCGGCTGGCCCCGCCGCTTCCAGCGGCGATATCTCAAAAGGCTTGATCCCCATTCAGTGCATCCCGGTCGCCGACATTCTTGGTTTCGTGTCTTCGACGCGGAGCGCGTCTGTGTTTATTCAACCGTTCTCCACGGCTATCATCGCACGCGGCCCGGGCAAGCGCGAACGCAACGAATCCGCCGGCGCAAACTGCCCGAAGGCAGTGGCCTCCCCTGTGCCGGCATACGTCACAGCGCCCTCGAAGGAACATTCAGGCGCTTCAACCGCGCCTACTTCGCCGCCGGTGTGGCCGCCTGCATCAACTCGACGAACAACTTGTCCAGCTTGGGCACATCCACCTCCTGCACCACTTCCACTTTCTGCTCGCCCAACCCCGGCGCGTGTTCCGCATCCCAGCTCAAGGTGTCGCCGTACCCGGCCGTAAACGAAATATCAACGTCCTCGAACACGTCCTTGCTCTTCGTGATGATCGTCGGATCGAGCCAAACGGCCGCCGCCAGCTCATCCCACAGCGGATAACCCGCTTCGGCGAACTCCTTCAAGTAGCCGGTGAGCGGGGTCTTGACGGTCGCGATCTGATCGATCATCCCTTGCGTCAACGCTGTGCTGGTGGTCGGATCGAGCGGCACCTCGACGATCTTTTTCCAGGCTGCCTGGAGAACGATGTGCGCCGCTTCCGGATCCCAGCGGAAGTTAAACTCCATGCGCGGCGTGTTGACGTATTCGAGCGAAAACGGCGAAGCGTTCGGCAGCGGCTCCAGCCCGCCGCCCATGATGACGAGTTCCTTGACCAACGCCGCAAACTCCGGGTCCAGCCGGATGGCCAGCGCCAGATCCGTCAACGGCCCGGCCGCATAGACGGTCACTTGGCCGGGAAACTCGTGCACCTGCTTGATCAGGAAGTTCGCGGCGATCTCCGGGTTCGGCTTGGTGGTGGGATTGCCTTCCAGCAAAGGCGGGACCACCTCCGGCGCGTGGTAAGCGGTGCGCTTCACGTTGATGCCGGTATTGGGCCAGACCTCCGTCCAGCAGCCTTTATAGACGAGCTTGCCGTAGAGAGCTTCCCACCGCTTGGTCGCCTCCATGGTATTGACCAGCGGATACGTGGCCCCCGGCACAACCGGGATGTCCGTCCGCCCGATGATCTCCAGCATCCGCAGGGTATGCGCGACGTTCTCGTCCCGCCAGCCATCGCCGCTGACCACGGTGATGCCGAGCACGTCCACCCGCGGCGACTGGATGAACATCAGGAGACTTTGCAGGTTGGACCCTGCCGGCCCAAACGCGTCCTGATCGAGGATGACTTTCTCCCGCGCCTCCGCCGGAGCACCGCGAACGGAAAGCGGTGAAAGCGCGCAGCACGCGAGTGAGAGCCACAAACAACCTGGGGACATCATGTTATCTTGGCAGCCGGCCTTTCCGGGAGATCCCCAAAAGGCACCTGCCAAGGTGCGCAAAACGAACGGAAACGCAACCACTCACGGGGTGGGTGGATGCACAAAATAGTTTTGGCGCCATGCTGCGTCAGAAGTTCACCTGCCGGATGTACCTGAATGGTCGGTCTTGGCAGGATCTCGGCACTGCCGTTGAAGTCCCTTAAAAAGCAGGAAGGCACTGCCAGGTGCTCGATGCCTTATCGGCGCAAGCGTCGATAATCCCCGAGCCAACGGCCAAACCGCCCCTGGTGTCAGAAGCTAGAGCGACTCGGCTTCACTCGCAAGCTTGACGCCGATTGCGTTGCGGCGCAGCCTCTCCCCGCCGCTGCTGAAACAGCGGTGCCGCCATTTCTCAAAGTAGGACTATCAATCCGGCCCGGGGCAAACAAGACACGAGAAAGAACGTCCGCGTCCGGATAGGCGCCGGGGTGATGCCCTGTGCGGAGTCTGCTGTTTGATTGCCACGTAACCCCATCATCACCAGACGCCCATGTTAAAAGTGACGATGCCACCTTATTGGTTTTCACCTACGTACCACCATTACAAATCGTTCGCGGCAAGATGGCAACATTGACCCGCCTTGACGGAGAGATCATCCTTCCCGATGGCAGCATACTGCCGCTTCGTTGGAATTTGTTTTTCAAGTACGTCCCTGGTGGGTTCGAGCAAACCAGTCACGCGTATCCAGTCAGCGTGGGCGCTGAAAGCAGCTACCCCGCTGTTTTGCGAGATGGTGCGATCGCTGCCGGAACAGCCCGTACGATGGGTGACTGGCGAGTACCGCTTAAAGCTCACCGGTCAAGTCAGCGATTCACGGCGTTGGTGGAAACCCGTTGTGCATGAGCGCTGCTTTGATCTCAGTGAAGAACTGGTCATGATCAACGCTGGCGAGGTGACTGGCCATCGGGCGGCTGCGGTTCATCACGTCCAGTTCAACTGAATTGGCTCTTATCCGGTTGGTTTGAGACGAAACGGGCCGCCAAAAAAGTGGGCGGTATGCACTTCGGAGGTAGGCGGCCTATTTGTCCGTTTTGATGAGGTGCAACTTGTCCTAAGTGCCCACCAAATCAGTGTAAGTGCCTCGCCGCCAACCCGGTGCCCGAAACTTGACCCGGCCGATTCCGGTGGGCACTTCGCCCGGACAAATACGATGCAGCCGGACAAATGGTGTGCACTCCGGCAGCCGGTTTTCGGAAGCCTCAGCCTTCTGTAAGTCCCGCAGAATCCGGGAATTTCATCTTGCCCCACCCTGCCCCAGCCTTTTGGCCCTATGGCATGGCGTTTGGGACAATTAGGTCGCCAAGGTGCAACTATCCGGCATCCCACTTGCGTCCGGCGGGGGTCGAACCCACAACCTTTGGCTTCGGAGGCCAACGCTCTATCCAATTGAGCTACGGACGCGGCGTTCTGCGCGCGGAGCCGTCATGTTACCGGCCTGCACCGCCGTTTGCAACCGCCGACTAATGCGCGTCAGGTTGTGCCTGGAAGCGCCGGCCGCTTGGACTAAACTCTCGGCGGCGCGTCACCGCGGCATGCAAACCCAGTACCCACGTCTCCTCATCAAGCTCGGCACCGGTCTCCTGACCAAAGCTCACGACTCCGGGGGCCTTGACCTGCCCCAGTTCCGCCGGCTGACCAGCGAAATCGCCGCGCTGGTCGCCGCCGGGCACGAGTGCCTCGTCGTCACCAGCGGCGCGGTCGGCGCCGGGATGATGGTGCTGGGCCTGGCCGAACGCTCGACCGACCTGCCGCTCATCCAGGCTTGTGCCGCCATCGGGCAGTCGCGGCTGATGCGGCTGTACGAATCGCTCTTCGCGCGGCACAAGCTGGCCGTCGCGCAATTGCTCCTCACGCATCAAGATCTCGATAGCCGGACCCGCTACCTCAACGCGCAAAACACCCTCAACTGCCTGCTCGCCCACCGCGGCGTGGTCCCGATCATCAATGAGAACGATAGCGTGGCCGTCGAAGAGTTGCGCTTCGGCGATAACGATCGCCTGTCGGCGGAGGTCGCCATCCTCGCCGGGGCCAATTTGTTGATCGTGTTGACCAGCGCGGAGGGGCTGACGCGCGAGCCGGATGGCCGGGGCGAACCCATCCCGGTGGTCACGGACGTGGACGCCGTCGCCGGGCTGGCCAGCGCGGAAAAAGGCCGCCTGTCGACCGGCGGCATGGCCACTAAACTGCAGGCGGTCAAACGGGCGGTCGAAGCGGGCATCCCGGCGGTCATTGCCAATGGGCGCACCCCTGGATTGCTGGCGAAGATCGTCGCCGGCGAGCAAGTCGGCACGCGATTCCCGGTGCTTGCGGCCTCACCGGGCGAGGCAAAGTAGTCGCACCGGCCCACGGGTCCAACGCAACGGCAACCGTGCGCGTGGCTACCTCCGCAGGACCCTCCGGCCAACCGGGCAGCCTGCCCGCGACACGGCCGCAAAGTGCGTTATCGTCTGGTTGCCATGGACCTTGCCAGTTTGATGCTCGACCTCGGCCGGTGCGCCCGCGCCGCGTCCAAAGAGCTGGCGCGGTTAAACTCCGCGCAAAAAAATGCCGGTCTCGCGGCCATGGCTGACGCCCTCTCGCGCGAACAAAACCGCATCCTGGC
>CAXUFU010000099.1:0-6465 GCA_964250275.1 uncultured Chthoniobacterales bacterium
GCTTCGCCTGCCGGGGACAGCGCCATCCCTGGCAGGCGGAGCGCCCGCCCTACAACTCAGAGGCCGCCTGAGCAACGGGCGGCGACCGTCCTAGTTAGAAAGCCCAAGCTCTTCCTCTCACCCCAAAAGCTCCGCGTAATACTGCCTGGCGATCGCATCGCACTCGTTGAGAATGTCCCCCGGAGTGTCCCTCTCCAAGGTCCTCGCCACCAAGGCCCGGCAGACTTCCATGTCCAGCGATTGGACCGCCCGTTTGACCCGCGGAACCAACGCCGCGCCGGCGCTTAACTCATCGACGCCCAGGCCGAGCAAAAGCGGCGTCAACGTCACCTCGCTCGCCATTTCGCCGCAGACGCCTGCCCAGATGCCGGCGTCATGGGCGGCCTCGACCACCATCTTGATCAGGCGCAGGATGGCCGGATGTGTCGGCTCGTAGAGATGCGCGATGCGCTCGTTCACCCGGTCGACCGCGATCGAGTACTGGATGAGGTCGTTGGTGCCGATGCTGAAAAAATCCACCTCGCGGGCCAGATGCGCGGCACAGAGCGCGGCGCTGGGCACCTCGATCATCACCCCCACTTTCATCTGCTCGTCGAAATCGCGGCCTTCGGCCCGCAGCTCGGCCTTGCATTCCTCCAGCACGCGGTTGGCCTGGCGGACCTCTTCGATGCCGCTGATGAGGGGATACATCATGCGCACGTTGCCAAGAGCGCTCGCGCGTAAAATGGCCCGCAGTTGGACCTTGAAGACGTCCTTGCGCTCCAGGCAGAAGCGGATGGCGCGCCAGCCCAGAAACGGGTTCATCTCCGAGGGCAGATGCAGGCTGCCGATGGCCTTATCCCCGCCCAGATCCAGCGTCCGGATGATGATGCTGTTGGGCAGGATCTCGCTGGCTACCCGCCGGTAATTCTCGTACTGCTGCTCTTCGTCCGGCAGCTCGCCCTTGTTCAGATAGAAAAATTCGGTCCGGTACAGCCCCACGCCTTCCGCGCCGCTGGCCTTGACCAGCGGGATGTCTTCGGGCAATTCGATGTTCGCGGAGAGCACCAAGTGATAACCGTCAGCGGTGGTCGAGGCGGTCTCACGCAGCGTGACCAACCCCGCCTCGATGCGTTCCTTGCGGCGTTCGAGCTCCTGATACTCGCGCAACGTCTGCTCGCTCGGGTTGAGCACCAGCAGCCCGTGATAACCGTCCAGCAAGACTTCGGCGTCGGTCTCCAGGCTCGTACTCGCCTCGTGCAAGCCGACGATGGCGGGGATATTCAGCGAGCGCGCCATGATGGCCGTGTGCGAGGTCCGGCTGCCGGCATCGGTGGCGAACCCCAGGACGAACTGCCGGTTGAGCAACGCCGTGTCCGAAGGCGTCAGATTGTGCGCCACCAGGATGTGCGGGTAATCGATGTCCGAGAGACTCGGGCCGGACGAACCGATCAGGTTGCGGATGACCCGGCTGGTCACGTCGTGCACGTCCAACGCTCGTTCGCGCAAGTACGGGTCGTCGATTTGCTCGAGGAGGCTGGCGTAGCGCTTGGCTACCTGCTCGAAGACGCTTTCGATGTTGCGCCGCTCCCGATGCAAGGTGCGCAGGGTCTCGTCGATGAGCGTGCGGTCTTCGACCACCAGCAGGTGCGCGTCAAAAATGCTGGCGTCCTTGGCGCCGATGGCTTCGGCGATGCGGACCTGCATCTCGTGGATCTGATTGCGCGTCTTGAGCAGCGCCGCCTCAAACCGGTGCACCTCGCCCGGAACATCCTTCTCCTCGACCGGATACTCCGGGGTGTTTTGCGCGTCCGGACGAACAATGAAAACCCGGCCCCGGGCGAGCCCGGGCGAGACACCGAGCCCCTGAAAACGAATTTCGGCCCCTGACGAAGCAACTTCGCCGCTCATCTTCGCGTGGGTACGGCCAAAGCGGGCGGCGGCGAATCTATTCTTCGTCGAAGCGCGCCTGCACGAGGTGTTCGAGATCCTCCAACGCCTTTTCAGCGTCGGGTCCCTCTGCGGTCACCCGCAATTTTGAACCCTGGCCGGCCGCCAGCATCATCAATCCCATGATGCTTTTGCCGTTAACCTGCTCGCCATCCTTCTCGACCCAAATCTCCGATTTGTAGCGGTTGGAGACTTTGACAAAGCGCGCCGAGGGCCTCGCGTGCATGCCGAGGGCGTTCAAAATCACCAGGTCTTTGGAGCATTTGGCTTCCGCTTCAGGAGGATTAGCCGGTTGGCGGCTCAGGAGGCTCATAACGTTTGCTTGCGATGCATCAATTTCAGGAGGCGTTGGTTAAACTCGAGAGAGCCGTGTTGTCCGTGGCTTTTCAGCTTTTGATCCAAAGCAGCCACTTCCACCAGCCGGGCCATGTCCCGCCCGGGGCGTACGGGGACGGTCACATGCGGCACTTCGATGTTCAGAATCGGGAAAGTCTCCTGCTCGAGCCCAATTCTATCCACGTCCTCCATATCCTGCCAGTCTTTTAATGTCACGACCAAGTCCAACCGCTTTTCCGTCCGGATGCTGCCGATGCCGAAGATGGCCGCCACGTTGATCACGCCCAAACCGCGCACCTCCATGTGGGAGCGCGTCAGGCTGGGCGCGGTGGCCATCAACTCACGCCGTTCGATGGCCCGGATCCGCGTCACGTCATCGGCCACGAGACTGTAACCGCGCTCGATCAGCCCGAGGACGCATTCGCTTTTGCCGATCCCGCTCGAGCCGCGGATGAGCGTGCCGATACCAAGGATATCCACCATGCTGCCGTGCTCGGTCAGCGACGGCGAAAAGTCGAACTCCAACGCGATCGTCGCCGCATTGACGAACTTCATCGTCACCAGCGGCGTGCGGAAAACGGCGATGCCGGCCCGCTCCGCCTCGGCGGAAAGCTCCGCCGGAATGACGGCGTTGCGCGAGAATACCACGCACGGGATGCGCCGCGCGCACAGTTCGCGGAAGCGGCTGGCCATTTCCACCGCCGGCAAGCTCTTGAGATAGGACAATTCCGCGCTGCCGATGACTTGAATGCGTTTATTCGCAAAATACTGAAAAAACCCTGAGAGCGCCAAACCCGGCCGATTGATCGTCGGCTCGAGGATCTTGCGGTCGAGTCCCCGCTCCTGCCCCACCAGCCGCAACTGCAAATCTTCGGCGTGGTCTCGATAGAACTGACCGACTGTAATGGTCGGCGACTTGCCGTCGTGGTGGACGGACGGGGAGGGCGCAGGTTCGATGACCGATTTCACGACGGGGGGGGCAGATTACTGGATTAACGGCTCGATCAATCCGAAGTCGCCGTTTTTGCGCCGATAGAGAACATTGACCTTCTCGTTTTTGGCGTTCTGAAAGACCAGGAACTGCTGCGAGGACATTTCCAACTGCAAGACGGCTTCATCGACAAACATCGGCTTAACGGCGTACTGCTGGGTTTGGATGACCTCCGGCTCCAGCGGCTCAGGCGGTGGCGCAGCCTCCGTGTAGCCCTTGGCCGTGACCGGCTCGAGATCGTCAAAGGCATCGGCCTCGTAGACCTGTTCTTGCCAGTAGCGGATTGATTCCTGCCCGCGAGGACGATGGCTGCGGAGCAGGCGCGTCTTAAACTTGCGCATTTGCCGGGCGACCTTGTCGATCACCTGGTCGAGGGAGGCGTAAAGATCGGGGCTCTCGTCACTGGCTTCGATCGTGATGTGATTGCAACAGACCAACACGACCTCGGCACGATGGCGGTATTTATCTACTTCCAGGATGACATGCGCTTCGATGATCCTGGGATAATCCAGGTGGAGATGCTCGATCTTCTTCTGAGCGTAATCGTTGAGCGTGGCAGTGATGGCGAGGTGGCGCCCGGTGACCGTGACATGCGGGTTTTGGTTGGCTATTTGCATGGGAAGTACATCCAATGGATTCGAGCTGAGCAAAAAAAATTGGGCCGCTCCCGGCCGCGGCGCCTGGCCACACCCACGGGTTACATCGAAAATCGTTCTCCCAGATAAAGTTGACGGCTGACCGGGTCGTTGATGAGAAAATCTTTGGTGCCTTCGCGCACGACCTTGCCTTCGGAAAGCAGGTAGGCGCGATCCACAATCGTCAAAGTCTCCCGGACGTTGTGGTCCGTGATGATAATCCCCAGGTTGGCGGTTTCGCGCAAAGAAAGGATGATCTGCTGCACCTCCGTTACGGCGATAGGATCGACCCCGCTGAACGGCTCATCGAGCATCAGGAGGCTCGGGCTGGTGATCAACGAACGCGCGATGGTCAGCCGGCGTTTTTCGCCGCCGCTCAAGGTCAGCGCCTGGTTTTTCTTCACGTGCGCAATGCCGAACTGCTCGAGCAACTCGTCGCAACGCGCGTGGCGCTGGCTGCGGCTGAGTTTGAGCGTCTCCAGGATGGCTAGCAGGTTTTGCTCCACCGTCAGCTTCCGGAAAATCGACTCCTCCTGCGGCAGATAACCCATGCCCAAGCGGGCGCGCCGGAACATGGGCAGCTTGGTCACGTCATGTCCGTTGAACTCGATGCGGCCGGCGTTTGGCGGCACCAGACCCACAATCATGTAGAAACTGGTGGTTTTGCCGGCCCCGTTCGGGCCCAGCAAACCGACGATCTCTCCCCGGCGCACGTTGATGTCGACCTGGTTCACGACCGTGCGCTTCTTGTAAATTTTGACCAACCCGAAGGTCTTGAGAATGGGCTCGGTCGAGGCCAGATCTCTGGGTTCAAAGCGCGCCGGGGACGGCAGCACGCTGCCGTTGCCGGCCGGTTCCCCCTGTAAAACCATGTCTCGCCTGGTACTCATGCCATCAACTGCGGGTGCCGGTCGTCGCCGGGCTCGCCGCGGGAGAGGCCCCGCGGTTCCTGCGGCCGGCGGGCGTTTGGCTCGGCTGACCTGCTCTGGCCGGCGCCTGCCCGGGTAACGCGGCGTTCGGGGCCGGAGAACTGCCCGGCAAATCACTGCCTTTACGCTGCACGATGATGGTGCGGCTGGGGCCGACGGTCGTCAGACTATTATCCTTGCGCAGGGTCATGACGGTATCGGGTGAGGTGGCGCTGTGGGTGTTTTCGTTCTGCTGCACGCTGGGCGTGCCCTTGAGCACCATGTCCCCACTCTTGTTGTCGAAGTAGGCCCAATCGCCGCGCCCCACCGACCGTTTCGGCTCACCGCCGTCGGTCGCGGCGCGTTCCTGGATGATAATGACATGCCCTTCCGCAATGGCATGATCGATCCCGCCGGAGTTGCCCGGGGTCGGCGCCGGTGCCGGGGCCGTGCCCTTGGCGACCGGGGGCGGCTTAACTGGCGCAGGGGTCGCCGCGGGAGACGTCCCGGTGGCGTCCGTCGCGGCAGATTTGGCGAGGAAAACGGTCAGCTTATCGCAGGCAAGCTGAAAACGCGGATCGGTCACCTTCACGTCGCCGCTGAACACCGCGATGCGATCTTTGGAGGCGAAGGTCGCTCCGTCCGTGGCCAGAATCTCGGTCTCGGTCGCCTCCGGCGTTCCGGCGTCGGCGCCGCGGTCGAGCGGCGGCACGGGTTCGTTCGCTTCGTCATCGGACGGGGCGACGGTGATCGCCGGAGTAGGCGCGGACTGGGCGGCGGCCACCACCGGGACGGCTCGACGCGTCGTTTGCGCCTCTGACCGCGGTGCCAGGACACCAAGCGCGGCGAGCCCGGCAGCGCAAGAGGTCAGAAGATAGGGCGAAAGCTTTTTCATGGCGGTGATGGCGTAGCGTCGGGCACGGCGGCCACTTGCTTCAGATTGTGGATATGCATGGTCACGTGCCCGAGCAGTTTGCCGGTGCGATCAACCGTGTTGAACTCCATGCGCTCTCCGGTCAGCTCGAAATCATCCGCTTTGACCGTGACGGGATCGTTGCTCGTGATGACGTGCGTTTTCAGGTCGAAAACGGAGGTCGGGATGGTGATATGGAAATCCTGTTTGCCGTCAGGCTTATTGAGATCGTATCTCACCTCGTGCATCAGTACGTGCTCGTTGTCGATGCGAGTCATCTTGGCGGAGTTGATGACCGAGAGAATGTTCCCGAGCTGGTTAAGCTCCGGAATCCGCGCGTTGTTGGCGTCTTCGTGGATCGGCAGCGGAAAGGGAAATTCTTTGGGTGCCTTCACCTTCGGCGTGCCGGTGGGCTTCGCTTTTTTCCCCGATGGCTTGAGGGGCTTGACGGTGCCGGCAGGCGCCGGGGCTGGCGTCTGACTTCCCAGCGGCGGCGGCGTATCGAGCACCGCAGGGGAAGCATCCGCGGCGGGGGCTGGCACCGCGGCGGCGGGCGCCGGACCCTCTGCCTTTATCCGGTCTGGGCACAAAACAATCAGCGGGGGGCATAACGCCGCGCAAAACAAAAACTTAAGCGCGCGCTGCTTCATCGATTCTCCTCAATGTAGCGAGCAAAGCGCCAAGTTGTCCAAGCGGAATTTGGTTGGGGCCGTCCGAGAGCGCTCGGGCGGGTTCTTCATGTACCTCCATGAA
>CAXUFU010000099.1:6498-8051 GCA_964250275.1 uncultured Chthoniobacterales bacterium
CGCGCCAGCACCGGCGCCAAATCGCCGTCGCCGGAGGGGTGATCGCCCCCCGCCCCTGGCCGCTGCACCGAGTGCGTGGCGTCGAAACAAACCAGAAATCCCGCCTGCCGCATCCAGTAGAGCGAACGCATATCCGCCACGAGGTTTTGATAACCGAACGTCACGCCGCGTTCGGTGAAGAAAAACCGCTCACACCCCGCCGCGCGCAGCTTTTCAGCGATCGGCCGGATATCCCACGGGGAGAGGAATTGTCCTTTCTTGACGTTGACGATCCGGCCGGTCTGGCCCGCGGCTTGGATGAGGTCGGTCTGGCGGCAGAGAAACGCCGGGATTTGCAGGACATCGATAAACTCGGCCGCCATCTCCGCTTCGGCGGGCGAATGCACGTCCGTCGTCACGGCGACTTTCAGCTCGGCGCCGATGGCCGCCAAAAGTTCGCAACCTTCTCGCGCGGGCAGGCCCCGGAAAGACTTGACCGAGGTCCGATTCGCCTTGTCGTACGACGCCTTAAGCACGAAACGCGCGCCCGCTTGCGCGCAAATCTCTGCGATCCGTCCGGCGGTGTGCCGAAGAAACTTCTCCGACTCGATCACACAGGGCCCGAGGATAAAAAGAAGCTCACGTCGCTCCGGACCACCGCCCGCTTCCCCGTAGATCAAGCCCGCGAGGGTCTCGCCCCGAGCCTGCGGGCCGAGTCCGGTAACCGGTGTTGGATGCGTGCCCTCGTTCAATGCCTTGGCTCGGATCCGTCTTAGCTGCCGTAGCTCTTCGAAAAGCGCTTCTTGCTTTCCTGCTGCTCGGCGATGGGCGCAGGCGGAGGTGTGGAGGATGCAGCCGGCGCTTCCGCAGTGGCGGCGGGGATTTGGCCTTCTTCGCGCGCCGGATCTTCTTCCAAGGGCGGTTGCGCGGCGGCGCCAGTAGGCGGCGCGGAGCCCATCTTTCCTTGGCCCTGCGACACCTCGAAAAATGCCATCTGCAGGTTGCTCAAGGCGTTGCGCAGAACGCCGGTTTCCTCGGACGTCAAATTGCCGCGCGTCTTACTCTGGATCATCACGAGCTGATCGATGAACATGCGCGCCAGATCGAGGTTCACTTCCGGCTGGCCGCTGTGCGGGTTGGGGATCAAACCAAGAAACAGCGACGCGTTTTGCGCCTGCATCATGACGAACTCGATAAAGCGGGCGGAGTTCTCGCCGGTGTTTTGGGATTCTTGTAGTTCGGCCATAAAATGATCGGTCTTTGCGGACCGTGCGTCAGCTCCTAGTCCAGAGTTTGTACCAGTTCAGCCGGCGGATGAACCACCTGGGGCCGCACGATCGCCGTAACCGGCAGTTGATCCCGGAAATAGCGGTTTGCCACCTCTCGCACTTCCTCCAGCGTGATCTTTTCCAATTGCTGCGCCATCTCCTGATGGTGCAGGTAGCCCAGACCGTAAAGCTCATCCAGCGCGGCAGTGTAGGCCAGGCTCGAGTTGCGTTGGTGGGCGATCGCTTGCTTGCCCAGCAGCTTCTTCTTCGCCCGTTTGAGTTCCTCCGCGCTCAGGCCGTTGGTAG
>CAXUFU010000100.1:0-7986 GCA_964250275.1 uncultured Chthoniobacterales bacterium
GTGTTGACGCGCCTCCGGAGCCGACAGCAAGGGGCACGACGGAGCGTGCCCGTCCAAGCATGCTATCTGGCTGACACCAGGGGTGTTCATGGGCAGGGATGGCTTCTCCGAGCCGGTCCCTGGCTGTCTGTTGAGGCGTGGTCTGAAAGGCCCGCCCTCTCCCGCCAAGAGTCTGCTTGCCTTGTTTCCTGCTTCCCGGCAAGTCAACGGCTGATCGAGTCTTATGTCACAGGCAGAACTCAAAGCGGCCCTGCACGCTCGCATCGAGACGATGGACGCAATCCATCTGGCTCTCTGCGAGCGCGTCTTGCTCGTTTTGGAATTGGACGAACTCAGCGCCGACCTGGATGCCGGCTTTGACGCCGACCGTCGCGCCGGAATGCTCACGGGAGATAAGGTCCAAAACGCCATTGCCCAAGCGCGCGCGGCCCAGCTCGGAGAGCCCGCCCCTACCTTGTTTTTTGGCTTACAGCGCGGTGAGCTCCAAGGTCGCCGCCATGGTCGCGGGGACGATCTCGGCGCCGTAATAACGGCCGCTGATCGGCGTCACGTCGGGCGTCGTTTGGCCGACGGCGGTCGTGATGAAATTGTGGTTGCAGAAAATGCCGTTGGTCGGGTCCAGGCCGGTCCAGCCCGCGCCGGGAAGATACGCTTCCACCCACAAATGCATGGCGCCTTCGGCGCGGCGATCGCGGGCTTCCGCGCCGAACTCGCACAGATACCCGCTCGCCAGGCGCGACGCGAAACCCAGCTCGCGCAAGACCGCTTCCATCAACACTGCGGTGTCGCGGCACGAGCCTGAACCAAGCCGCACGGTCTCGTCCGGCGGCCGGGCCGCGCCTTCGTCGCGGGCCTCGTAGGCAATGTGCTTGTGCAACGCCTCGACCAGACTCATGAGCAGCGTGACGGTCGAGACGCGCTCCGCCGGCGGCTGCCAAAACGGGAGCGGGAGCAGCTTCCCCGCGGGCGCCGAGCCCGCCTGCTCGCCCGTGGCGAGGAAATAAGGCGCCAACCGCGCGGTGTCCTCCGGGCGATACTGGAACGGGTAATCGGCCGCGTCGTTATCAAGCAGAAAATTGAAGGCGTTCTGTTCGTGCAACTCGATCTCCAGGGTGAAATCGAAGAATAATTCCGCGGCCAAATCCGGATAAAAACAGCGCGCGAAATTGTTGTCGTAAATGTCCCGCCGGAAATGGACGATGGCCTCCGGGTTGGTAGCGAACTCGATTTTTTGCACGAGCCGGCCGGGCTCCGTGCGGGGAAAGAGCCGCACGAAATGCGGCGAGAAGCTCACCGGTTTCGCGTAGCGGTAGCGGGTACGATGATCGATGCGGATGCGCAGAGCCATGGTGGGGTCAGGTGACCGCGGCTGCGACCGCCGGGGGTTTGCTCGCGCCCGCACCGGCTTCCACGCCGGGCGCCGGTTGCGGCCGACGTTTGACGAACACCTTCACCTTCATGTTCTGCTTGCCGGTGCCCTTGAAAGTGCCGCGCACCGGCGTGGCGTCGCGGAAATCCCGGCCATGCGAGACGGTGATGTGCCGTTCGCCGCACCATTGCTTGTTCGTCGGGTCGAGCGCGACCCAGCGGCGGCCGGGCACCAGGACTTCTACCCAGGCATGGGTCGCCACGGCGCCGACCAGCGTCCGGCCGGCGCGGCCCAGAGTGTTATTGGCCGCGGCGCTGGGCGGGGCGACGGCTTCGATGTACCCGCAAACGTAGCGCGCGGGCAAACCGGCCGCGCGCAGGACGCTGAGCATGATGTGCGTGAAATCCTGGCAGACCCCCTTGCGCTGCTGCCAGATGACGGAGAGCGGAGTCGAGTTGGTCGTCGAGCCGCTGGCGTAGGCGAACTGCTCGTTGACCGCCTGGTTGAGTTGCGGCAAGGCTTCACCGAGCGAACGATCGCCCCGGAGATAGCGCCGGGCCCATTGCGCGGAGTCCCGGCTTGTCACGACGATTTCGGTGGGCTGCAAGTAATCGAAAACGTCTGCCTGCGAGGAGTGCAGAATTTGCCGCGCCTCGTCGATGCTGACTTCCAAAGCGGCGAGCGGTGGTTGCGGCTGGTGCGTCTGGACTTCGACGCGGCTGGTGATGACCAGCGAACGATGGCGATAGGGCAGGCTGAAAAACTCAACCGCGTTCCCGTAATAATCCGTGTAGCCGCTGAGCTTGACGTTCGGCTCGACGACCAGGCGGCTGCTGCGCACCGTCTGCTGCGGCGTATCCGGCGGGGTCAAACGCGCCTCCAGATACGCCTCCGCCGCCGCGTACTGGTAGGCGTAATCGGTGATGTGAGTGATCTCAAATTCCACGCGGGAACCCTCTCAGATACGGCTGCACGGGAGTGGAAAT
Organism: uncultured Chthoniobacterales bacterium; assembly: GCA_964250275.1. Taxonomy (GTDB): domain Bacteria; phylum Verrucomicrobiota; class Verrucomicrobiia; order Chthoniobacterales; family SZAS-18; genus CAXUFU01. Next base: position 2,356 of record CAXUFU010000100.1, read on the forward strand.
GTGCGCCTGATGGTTGAGGAAGACATCGGCGATCACATTGTGCAGGTTCATGGTGCCCCGGATCAGTTCCGCCAACAAGTGAGATAACGCCTGACCGGGAGTCTCCGAGGGGTGCAGCGCCTGGCGGGCCTGCAACTCCGGCACGCGGAGCGCGGTTGCCGGATGGTCGGTCGTGGCGATGGCGGGCGAAGTTTCACCGTCCGGCCAGGTGGGTGCAACCGCCGGCGCCGGTGCCAGTTCGACGGCAGAAGGGGAAGGCGGCCCAAAATCCTCCGCGACGGGCACGGTCTGCTCGAAGAAAACCGCCCAGTCCGTCCGCCGCAGACGGTCGCAGAAGGCGTCGATGACCGAGAGGGTGCGTTGCGTGGCGGCGGCGGATTGTTCCGGATCGGTGGCCCGGAGGAGTCCGGCGCAGTTTTGCACGGAGTGCAGCACCGACCGCGGTGCTTCCGGATTCTGGAACAGGAGCCGCAACACCGGCAGCGGTTCTGCGCGCATCTGGTAGACGCGGCGGTAGGCGTCGCGCGTGCCCAGCAGGCGCAAAAAAGCGGAGAGCTCGATCTCGGTGTGGTGCCCGAGTTGGGTGGGCCGGTCGGCGGGGCCGGTGAAGGCTTTCGCGCAGGCGAGGGGCGCGTTCGCGGTGATGATGGCGCGCTCGAGTTGCTGGCCCAGCAGGCAAAAACGCCAGCCGTCATCGGACATCATGCTGCTCTCGGCCAGGCCGAAGAATTGCGGGATGACGTGGGTGGTCATTTCGCTCAGCTTGCGGGTGACGCGCGCACACAGGGCCGCCTCGGCGTTGGCCTGGAAACGATGCCGTGCGAAGACGGTGCGCACCCGGCTGAGCGCGGTCCAGGCCTCCGGGCTGAGCGCGTCCTGGATGGCATCGGCGTTGTTGAGCGCGCGGCGCAGGACGTTGGTCAGGGCGCCGGGTTCGTCCGGCTGCAAGACGAGCCGGTAGCGGTCGCAAGGCGTGGCGATGGAGCGGCGGCCGCTGGCGTCGAGGTGCGGCAGGAGCCGGTTCCACATCGGGCGATACAGTTTGCGCTCCGTGGCGTTGAGTTCTTCGAGTTCCAGCGTTTCGACGACCTGGATGATGTAGGCCAGGTTATTCGCCCGCTCCAGGTACCGGCCCATCCAGTAGAAAACCTCCGCCACGCGGCTGGTCACGCGGCGGTTCGGCAGATGGATCTCCCGGGGGCGGCGCGGGCGCGATTGCAGGGTGATCGGTTCGGCGTCGGCGCTCATGACCCAGGTGTCCTTGCTCCCGCCGCCCAGGCCGGCGGCGGTGAACAAGCTGCCCTCTGGCGCGATGCGGGTCAGGGCGCCGGGGAAGACCTCAATGCCGGCGTTCTTTTGCAAGGCGAAGACCAGTTGATCCTGCCGGCGCTCGACCGGAGCGCCGCCTTCAAAGCAGAGTGTCTTGGCGCCTTGAGCGATGGGTTGCGCCACGAACAGCTCGGGGCAGCGCCGGATCTCCTGGCGCAGGGCCGCTTCTTCGGCGGGGTTGGGCGTGAGACCGCGTTTGTTGCCCAGGATGCGGTCGCCGATGCGCGGCAGGATGCGGTATTCGGCCAGTTTGCTCAGGACGATCTCGCGCTGGTCGAGGTCGCCGCACCAAAAAGTCGGCATGGTCGCGAGGATTGGGGCCTCGCTCAGGTAGAAGCGGATGATGCGCGGCGCGAAAGTCAGCAGGGCGCGGTCATCGGCCAGTTGGCTGCCGAGGGCGTTGACGAGCGACACGGTCTGTTTGCGCACGCAATGCACCAGGCCGGGCACGCCGAGAACCGAGCCGCGCTCGAGCACCATGGGATCGAGGAGTTGGTCGATCACCCGGTTGTAAATGACGTGCACGCGTTCGAGGCCGCCGATGGTTTTCAGGTACACGTGGTCGTCGAGCACCAGGAGGTCGCCGCCTTGCACGAGCGGCACGCCCATGCGCCGGGCCAGGAAGCTATGCTCGGTGTAGAACGGGTTGCCCGGTCCCGGCGAGAGCATGACGATGAGCGGCTCGCCCAGGGAAAGGTCGGCGGTTTCGCGCAGAGCTTCAAGGATGGCGGTCGGAGTCTCCGCGATCGAAGAGACGGAGAGGTCCGAGAAGGTCTCGGGCGCGACCCGGGCGAGCACACGCCGGTTTTGCACCATGTAAGAGATGCCCGTGGCGTGGCCGAAATGCTGGCTGCTGACCTGCAGGGCGCCGCTGGTCTCGCGCTTCAAACAGATGGCGCCCAGGTGCAGGTAGCGTCCGCTGGCCGGGCAAAGACGGGCGGCCGGCCTTTGGAAATGGGGGCTGCCGAGGACGGGAGCGATCGGGATGACGCCGCGGCGCAGGATTTCCTGCTCGCCGTAAACGTCGTGCAGAAACATCTCGAAGGCGCGCATCCGCTGGCGCAGGCCGCGCACCACCAGGGACCATTCCTCGCCGCTGAAGACATGGGGCAGCACGTCGCAGCTCCACGGTTTTTGGCCGAAGGTGCTGCCCTTGGCCAGGTCGAAGGATACGCCGAGCTCGCGCATGGTGGCTTCCATGCGTTGGTCGAGCAGGCGCAACTCGGCGCGGGGTAGGGCGGCAAGCCGTTGCAGCAGAGGGCCATAGCTGGCGCGGGGCTGGCCCGTTTCCTCCAGGACCTCAGACCAAGGCGACGGCGACACGGAAGCGGCTGCCTCGCCGGCGTCCCTGGCCGGCCTGTCCATCTTCGCCTTCACGGCGGGCAGAGTTCCTTTTAGCATGCTCCAGGTCAAGTAGGATAGCGGGAAACGTGCTCGCTGTCTGGCGCGGCGGCTCCAAGATTCCGCTTAGGAGCGGTCGGCCGGATGGGAAAAAACGCATTTGACACTTCCCTTCGTGCTCCCTAGGTTGCCGCCCCTCGCATTTGTCCCCGAGACCGTTCCATGAAGACCTTTTCCGCCAAAGCCACTGAAGTCGACCGTAAATGGTGGCTGATTGATGCCCAGCAGCAGCCTCTCGGCCGGGTGGCTGCCCGCGCCGCTGTCCTCTTGCGGGGCAAGCACAAGCCGATCTTCACGCCGCACGTGGATACGGGCGATTTTGTGATCGTCGTCAACGCGGAGAAGGTTTTGCTCAGCGGCAAGAAGGAAGAGGACAAGGTTTACACCAGCTTTTCAGGCTTTGTCGGTGGGCACAAGTCGGAGACCGTGCGCCAGCGCCGCGGCAGGCATCCGGAGTTGCTGGTCGAGCGGGCAGTGCGTGGGATGATTCCTCACAATCGGCTGGGGCGCGCGATTTATACCAAGCTGAAGGTCTACACCGGGGCAGTCCATCCGCATGCGGCGCAACAACCGGCGGCGATCGAGATTTAAGGCGAAGAGCGAAACCGTTATCATGAGCGAAGCCTCCACCACTTTTGTAGCGACCGGCCGCCGGAAAACGGCGGTCGCGCGCGTGCGGATGACCACCGGCACCGGTCAGATCGAAGTTAACGGCCGGCCGTTTGAGGAGTATTTCCCGACCGTGCCTTTGCAGCAGGCGGTTTTGCAGCCGTTTGAGATCGCAAAGGTGGGGAAGACGTTCGACGTGCTGGTGAACACCACCGGCGGCGGCCCGAACGGGCAGGCGGGCGCGGTGCGGTTGGCGGTTTCGCGGGCGTTGATCCAGGCGGATGAGACGCTGCGGCCTTCGTTGAAGATCGAAGGCATGCTGACGCGTGATCCGCGCATGAAAGAGCGCAAGAAGAGCGGCCAGCCGGGTGCGCGTAAGCGCTTCCAGTTCTCCAAGCGGTAGGTTTGGGGCTGGTTGGGGTCAGCCTGCCGAACGCGCGTTTGAAGTTAACTCCCGCCGTGAGTACGCTGGCCGAGATTCAAGACGCGGTGGTAAAGTTGCCGCGTTCGAAACAGGAGAAGCTCCTGGCTTTCCTGGCCAGCCGGCTAAAAGGTGGCGGGAGTGTTCGCCCCAAGACGCAATCCAGGTTGAAAGCTGCGGCCTACCCGGCGCTGAAGGGTCTGCCTAGGGAGTTGTCGATCGGGACGAAGGAGCGAGTTAGCGCCATTATTGCCGGCCGTCATGCCGCAGATCGCTGATACCGGCTTTTTGGTCGCCTTTTGGAACGAAGCGGATGCGCACCATAGTTGGGCGCGCGAGTTGTCGGTGCAAGCGCCATTGCGCACCTGCGAAGCGGTTCTCACAGAAGCCTCCTATTTGCTTGGAGGTGCCGAACCACTTCTGCAGATGCTGCTGGATGGCGATCTACTCAAAGACTTCGATGCGGCGCTTCACGCGTCGGAATTGCTTCGATGGTCAAAGAAATACGCCGATCTCGATCGGGGCTTTGCGGATGCGTGCGTAATGAGGATGGCTGAACTGTTTCCGCGAGAAGAGGTGTTAACAACAGATCGACGGGACTTTACAACCTACCGAACGCTGGCGGGTCGCGTAATCCGTTGTCGATTTCCTACCTAGGCGAACTTTCCAGGTGAGCAGCACGGGTCTTCGGCAGCCAAGACCGGACGGCAGCGTGGTGAGGCGACCATGCTGACCAAAGCTCGCTCGCCCATCGTCGTACCTGAGACGCATGCGCCGCAGGAGCGGTCGCGGTCAGGACATCTGCAACGGTCACAGTGCCGAGAGATGCGGGTGGCGGCAGCCAGACGTAGTGGCCTTTTGCCCGCGCGCCCGTATGCAAAGCGGCGGCTGCCTCCACTGGCGTTGCGCCATGCTCTAGTAAAAGGCAAAGAGCAACCAGATGTAAAGCGACGGATTGGATGGTCTGCGGCGATCTTTGACCTGGATGCTGAACGGCATAGGCGTTCACCGTAAACTGATGTACCTGAGCAAACAGCGACGGGCCTTCGTACTCGCGGGCAAGCACCTCGCCGTAGGCAGCCCAACAGCCGGGCGAGGCTTCCATGTAGCGGTGCGTTGGGCCGCCGGTGTCCGGGAAGAGCGCACCGCATCCTGGGCATGGAACAAAGTGTGTCGGCACTGGATCAATAGTCATATCCCGCGCGCGCGTCTCTTGCGCAGACTTCTCCAGACAAATTTGGACGGCTCGGAGAACCCGCCCCTACCTTTATGTTAGAGGCCGCTGCGCGGCGGCTTATACGAATTGGGCGAAAATCTGGTTCGCCTCTTCCAGCGTCTCCTTGCTGCCGATATCGAACCACGTGCCGCTAATCGGCGACGTGTAGACCGGCATTCGCTTGTATAGCCACTGGATGAAACGCCCGGGTTGATCGGGGTTGTTGCCTTCTTTCATGTACGTGTCGAACATTGGCACGGTCGACTTCGCAAAATAGTAGAGGGCGATGCCCGTGATCGTGCCGGTCGGATGCGCGGGCTTCTCTTCGAAGTCCAGAATCCGGCCATCGGGATCAAGGGTCAGGTTGTTGTACTTCTTGATCGCTTCCAGGTCGCCCACGTCATACGTCGCCAAGGTGGCGTCGTGCTGGCGGGCTTTGGCGGCAAAGGTCTCCAGCGATTCGCTGAAGAGGTTGTCACCGGCGACAACCATCAAATCGTCGTTTTCCAGGTGCTCTTCGCGGACCACCAGATGAATGTCGCCGATGGCTCCGAGCTTATCCTGATCGCTCATCGAACGATCGTTGACGATGCGTAATTGGCGGTTGGGCTGGCGGTGATGGTAACCGTCGGCCCAGGCCTGGAAATCGGCCGCG
>CAXUFU010000101.1:0-7971 GCA_964250275.1 uncultured Chthoniobacterales bacterium
CCCCCAAGATAAACAAACGCCCGCCCCGCTCCCGGACGGTGGCCAGAAGCTCGACCGCGCGTTCGCACAACGCCGGATCGATTTTGGCGACGACTTCGGCGGTTTCCCGGAGGTGTTGGGTGGAATAGTTGGCGCTCATAAGCATCGTCTTTCTAGGCGCGGCGCAAGCGCCGCTGGGGTTTGCAGCCGTTACGGCTTTTGCAACAGCGCGTCAAGCTCTGCCAGCCCCTCGTGCGAGCCGATCTCGTAAAAGCGCTGCGCCACCTCGTAGCCCGCCAGCTGGCCCGCCCGGGACAGATCCCGGTAAACATCCGCGAGATCGAACGGCTCGTCCTGGCGCCTTCCCGCCAAAGTCTGCGCCTGCAGGATGCCAAGCCCGTAATCGATGTGCAGCATCTCGGCGGTACGCGCCTGCTTGTCGTAACAGCGGATGGTGCCATCGGCAAAGACGACGTTGCTGGTGTCCCAGCGGCCCGCGTTATGGAAAACCGTCATCAAGCCCGGCTTGCCGCTGGCCACGAAAGCGCGCACGGCGGCCGCGTAATCCATCGGCAGATAGGAGTCTCCGTACAGCACCAGAAACGCGTCACCCAACTGCGGCAGGGCTCGCACCAGCGCTCCGCCGGTGCCGAGCAGTTTCTCGCCGTCGAACGAATAGCCGAGCTGCATGTCGAACGCGCGGCCGTCGCCGAACTCCGCCTCGATCATCTCGCCGAGGTGGCCCACGCACAGCACGACTCGGCGCAATCCATGGGCGTGCAGCAGGCGCAATTGGTGCGCCAGGAACGGCTCGCCTGCCACGCTGACCAGGGCCTTGGGGATCTTCTCGGTGAGCGGCCGCAACCGCGTGGCCAGGCCGCCGGCGAGCAATGCGACCGTCCAGCCCGCGAGCGGGTTGGCGCTCCCGGCGGCTGGCGGCTTCTCCTGGCCCACAACGGGAAGTTCCATCCTGGCGTGATCTTACTCCGCTCGCCCGCCAAGCGCGAGCGGCCGGTCTTCAGCTCTGCATCGTTTCGGCGACCACATATTCTCCCAACCGCTCGATGGTGTGAAACTCCAGCACGTGGGCCCGCGCCGCCGCCGCCATCTGCCGCAGCTTGGCCGGATCTGCCAGGGCCGCTTCCGCCCGCCGGCTCAGGCCTTCTCCTTCGATCGGATAAAAAAAGCAGTGCACGCCGTCGAGCAGCGGCTGATAGCGCCTGATGGTGGGATAGTTCATCAGCGGCACCGCTCCCGCCAGGCAGACTTCATAATGGCGATAGCAGTCCCAGCCCTGGCCTTCCGGCGACCAGGCCAGCCAAGAATGGCGGAGCCGCTTCAGGTACTCCTCGAAGGGTAAGCTGGCAGTGCTGATTTCGACTCGCCAGCCCCGCGCCTGCAAGGCCAGGAGTTGCGCGAACCCGGTCTGGCGTACGGTGGAGTGGCCGAGCGGTCCCGCATAGAACACGTCGTAGATTTTTTCGTCGTCCGGTTGCGGGCAATGAGCCGGGTCAGTGATGACCCGGAAGCGCGGCGGCTGGAGACCCAGGGGAATGGGCGCAAACCGCTCCACCCACGCCCGGAAACGTGCCTGCTGGGTCAAGCGGATGAACTCTCCGTGGGACGGCTGCACGCGCAGGAACGTGTTCCAGGTATTCTGCGGCAACTCCCGTTTGAAATACCGGTGGCAGCGTTGCAACAGAAAGAGATCCGAGGCGGCGACGGTAGACTCATCGAGCACATCGACGACTGCCAGGCGGGCGCCTTTCGCTACCTGCACCCAGACGCAGGCCTTGATCATCCAACCCATCATGTACCGGAGCAGGTTGACCGGCGCCGGAAGCTCCGGGCGATAGATGAAACGGCCGAAGCAGCGGCAGACCACGAGATCGAAGCTTCCCCGCCAGGCGGCGCTCATCAGCCGCCGAAACTGCGTCCAGACAGCCTTGAGTTTGGCCGCGGTGCCTTGGCCTTCCAGCACGGCAAACTCCGTGTTGATGGAGACCGTCTCGGCCGGCAACCCCGCCTTCACCCAACCCAGATGCCCGATCTCGAGGATGCGTCGCGGCTTGGGCGGCCCGCTCATATGACGATCTTCGTCCCCTCGAAATCAAAGCGGAAGCGCACCTCTTTGAGACCCTGCTCCCGCAGCGCGTGCCGCAGCTTCGGTTTATCGTGCGCGTAAAACATGAGAAAGCCGCCCCCGCCCGCGCCGATCAGCTTGCCGCCGAGCGCGCCGTTGGCCATCGCCACCTCGTACCAGGCGTCGATCCGCGGGTTGCTCATGCCGCCGGAACGTTCCTTTTTGCGCTGCCAATGCACATCCATCAGGCGGGCGAACTCCTCCAGGTCGCCGTCCTCGAGAGCTTGCTGGCTTTGGCGGCCGAGTTGTTTGACGAAGTGCAGGTTGTCGACCATGGCTTTGTCGGCCTGCTTGCTCTTGTCGTCCTGTTCCTGGAGAATCTTTGAGGCCGAACGCGAATAGCCGGTGAAGAACAAGAGCAAGTTGTCTTCGAGGTTGAAGCGAGTTTCTTCGCTGAGCTTGAGCGGCCAAGCCCGCACGGTGCCATCCGGTTGAAACTCGAAACAGGTGATCCCGCCGTACGCGGCGATGTACTGGTCCTGTTTGCCGATCGGCTCGCCCAGCTTTTCCAGCTCGATATAACACGCCTGTTCGGCGAGCTCAGCCGGATGGATCAGGCTGCGCTGGTGGGCATGGAGGGCCTGGAGCAGGGCGGTCGTAAAACTGCCCGAGGAACCCAGGCCCGTCCCGGCCGGAATGTCCGCCATCGAGCTGAGTTCCAGGGACGGGTTGGTCACCTGGGTCAGCCGCATCGCCTCGCGGATGATCGGATGCTCGATCTCATCGACGCTGGCCACGCGTTCCAGCTTCGAGTACTTGATGATCAGCTCCGGCACGAACGTCTCGTGCAGGGTGATGTACACGTACTTGTCGATCGCCGCCGCGATCAAAAAACCGGTGTGCTCCCGGTAGTAGCTCGGGAGGTCGGTCCCGCCGCCACCAAGCGAGATGCGCAAGGGGGATCGTGTGATGATCATGGGGCCTGCTCAAGTGGAGGCAACGGCCGGCGCCGGGGTGAGCTTGGCCAGGCCGGCGCGGATCACTTCATCGCTCAGGACGCCGATGCACGGCAGGTTGCGATAGCGCTCCATAAAATCCAGGCCGTACCCGACCACGAACTCGTCCGCGATATCGAAGCCCACGTAATCCGCTTCGACCTCTTTGGCGCGCACCTTCCGTTTGCGCAACAGCACGCAGGTTTTCACCGTTCTCGGCCCTTCCGCCAGGAGCCGGGCGCGCACCGCGTGCAGTGTGTGGCCGCTGTCGAGGATGTCATCGAGGATGAGTACATCTCGGCCGGCAATGGCCGGCATGGTCATCTGGTCGAACGTGACAATGCCGCTGCTCTTATCTCCGACGTAACTGGCGACGCTCAAGCAATCCACCCGCAACGGCAACGGGATCCGCCGCAGGAGATCGCCCATGAACATGAAGCTGCCATTGAGGACGGCGACGACAGCGAGTTCATGATCGCGATAATCGGCCGTGATCTCCCGGGCCAACTCATCCAGCCGGCAGAGTACGGTGCTCTCGTGGTAAAGGACGCAACTGAGGTCTTCGAGCATGGTGGCAGGGGGCTGGCGCGACTTCGGGCCACAGGTCTACACGGAAATCGCGGGCGTGTCTAATCTCCCGCGGATAACGCCCCAAGGCCCAGCTTGGCCCGAAGCGCAGGATCCGCCCTGGCACCCCTGGCGGAACTCATTCTGAGCAGCAATGCGCCAGCGTCCTTTAAACGCCGCGCACTTCACGCTCTGCTTCCACCCAATCGCCGAGCTCGTCACCTGGCCGGCCGGCGAACGCACGCTCAACGTAGCGGTAGTAGGCGCTTGTTCTCACTGCATCCTCGGAGTACGTTCCATTGCCCGCGAGAACTTCCTCCCCGCCGTCGGACAATACTGGCTCGACTTCGGGCTCGGAGACAGCGCCCAAAGAAGACGTCTCGAGATCCACGGGCGGACGCGTGCCGGAAAGGTCTGGGGTCCGGTCCGCTGGCACCCGGACGTTTTCGTCCGTGCCGGAAAAGAGCGATCCGCTCGAAGGCTCCGCATTGGGCGGATACCCCGTGGATGGTGTCGCCAGCGAGCTCGGCTGGAGGATATCAGGTTGGGTGTAGGAACTATCCGGGTTGTCAGTCTCCGCCAGATCTCCTGCCGAGGCCACCTCTTCGCCCACCAAGCCGCCGGCAACCGCGCCAACCACCGCTCCCACGAGCACGCCGATCGGCCCGGCGACCGCCCCAATGGCCGCCCCGGCCGCGCCTGCGCTCAACGCGCCGATGCCAACGCCTACCGGATGGCCCACTTCCTCCGCCACCACAGGATCGGCACTGGCGGTCGGCGTCACCCGTTCGAGCGGCTCCGGGGTAGAAATGGCAGGGTCGGTCTTGGCAGGATGTTCGGTTTTCATCGCAGTGTAGAAAGGCGGTAGTGTCCAGAAGTTTCTTTCGCAACGCGCCGGGACTTTGGTCCTGCCAATTCTTCCCGTTGTGCCAGATCACTTGGCGCCGGCCCAAATTTCCGAGCCTGAGGCAACCGAGGCCTTCCTCTCCGCACGATGAGTTCGTAAGTACTCCGCCCACGTCCGTTCGCCTCCCGCCTTCCACCTCGCCTCTATGACCAAGCAATTGTTCCCCGCCCTTGCCAACGTCCTGCTGCTTTTTGCGTTACCCAGCCCCGGGTACACCCAGGCAGATCCCGGTAATGCCGCGCCCTCGGCCGTCGCCCCGGCGCCGACTCCGCAGTCACCCCCCGCCGCCGGAGCCACGGCGCCTGCGCTCGGAAACGTTAGTCATGTTCGCCAACTGGTGCGCGATGTCGAGTCGAACACCGACAACATCAAGTCCAAGGGCGACTTCGGCGCGCAACTGTGGTTGGTGGAGGGAGACCAATTCTTTCAGGATTGGGTCAAACCGGCGACACCGAATATCGACCCTGTCGCGCTCGTGCCGAGGGGCGCGAACATCTACACGGTGATCATTTTCTATGGCTTGGCGCACGATGCCGCGGACCTCTCCAATGTCAGCTACGACATCACCGTTTATAAGCCGGACAAGAGTATCTACAGCCAAACCAAAAGCCTCATCGGCTGGCAAGGCTTGGCGCCGCAACAAACGCAAACGCTTGAACTCGGCCGGGACCACATTTCGATCGTCATCGGCGCGGACGATCCCGCCGGCCTCTACACGGTGGAGGCGCTGGTGCGGGACAACGTGAGCCGGGTGGAGCTGCCCCTCAAGCAAACGTTCGTCGTCCAGTAGCCGGCCCAGAGTTGTGCACAGGCTTAGGATGGAGATTTCCTGTCCCGGCCACCTCTCTCCTTCATCATAAGCCTGTGAACAACGCGTGGGCGCCTCTGTTCCACACGGACTCTCGCCCGGTGTTCCACGCGGCGCCAGCGAAGCGAACAACCCAGCGCCTGCCGCGAGGCATCCGCGTTCCGGCGCTCAACAACGCCGACTTGTTCTGCCACGCGCCAGCTTGCTGACCAGCTATTGCCACAGTTATTGAGCGCCGTCCGTGCCGGGAGCAGCCGGCCCTTCGGCGGGTGAGCGCCAACTCTGTGTCCGGAGCGCGTCCAGGGCCGCGGCGCTTTCCGCCTGCTGTTTGCTGGCGCCGTTCCCGCGGCCGAGCGTCAGCCCGTACCAATCGACCTGTGCCACGAAATTCTTGGCGTGGTCCGGGCCGGCTTGGGAAACAATCTTGTAAACCGGGTTGCGCGGCAAAGCGCTGCTCCCCCGTGGCGGCAGCGCTTGCAAAATCTCCTGCAAGGCGCCCTTTGGATTGATTTCAAGCGGGGGTTGCTCGTGCAGGGAGGCCAGTTGATCGCGCGCCTGGGTCAGCACGAAGGAACGCGCCGCGCCCAGGCCGCCGTCCAGATACATCGCGCCGACCAGCGCCTCGAAGGCGTCCGCCAGGGTCGACGACCGCCGCCGTCCGCCGTTGCTTTCGTCGCCTCGCCCCATCATCAGATGCTGCCCGAGCTCGATGTGGTGCGCGTAGACGGCCAGCGCCTCGCCGGAGACGAGCCGGGCGCGGGATTTTGTCAGTTGCCCCTCGCCGGCATCGCCGAAGCGGCGGAAAAGGTGTTCGCTGAAGAGCAGTTGCAGGACGGCATCGCCCAGGTATTCCAGGCGCTGATTATCGAAATGGACCTGCTGCGTCTCGTGTCCCAAACTCGGGTGCGTCAAGGCTTCCGCCAGCAGCAGCGAGTTGCGGAATTTGTAGCCGATCCGGGCCTCGAGCGGGTGCATTCAACAAAAAGTCTACTTCGGCCGGAAGGGTCGGTTTACCCGAGCAAATATTCCGGATTGAGCGTTTGCAGGGCCTCGGGCACGAAGAGGCCGTCGCGACGGATCAGCTCGCCGTCGAAGAAAATCTCGCCGCCGCCATACTCGGGCCGCTGGATGCTCACCATGTCCCAATGCACCTGGCTGCGGTTGCCGTTATCGGCATCCTCGTAGGCCTGGCCGGGCGTGAAATGGAAGGAGCCACTGATTTTCTCGTCGAAGAGAATATCCCGCATCGGTTGCAGGACGTGCGGATTGAAGGCCAGCGAAAACTCTCCGATGTACCGTGCGCCTTCGTCGGCATCGAGGATCTCGTTGATCTTCGCTTCCGGATTGCCCGTGGCGTTGACGATCTTGCCATCCTCAAATTCCAGCCGGACGCCATCGAAGCCGACGCCCTGGTAAATGGTCGGGGCGTTGAAGCTGATGTAACCCTGGACCGAATCGCGCACGGGGCAGGTGAACACCTCGCCATCGGGGATGTTGTGCGTGCCGCCGCAAACGATCGTGTTGATGCCTTTGACGCTGAAATGGAGCTCTGTATCAGGGCCTTTGATGACCACCAGATCCGTGCGGTCCAGGCGCTCTTTGAGCGCGGCCATGCCCAGCTCCATGCGGGCGTAATCGAGCAAACACACTCGAAAATAAAAGTCTTCAAACGCCTCGGTGCTCATGCCGGCCTGTTGCGCCATGGCTTCCGTGGGCCAACGCAGGACGCACCACTTCGTTTTGCGCACCCGATGATCGATCACCGGCTTGAGCTTTTTCATGGCCAGGCTCATGCGTGCGCCGGGCACGTCGCTCATCTCGGTGATGTTGTGGCTGCCGCGCATGGCGATGTAGGCGTCCATCTGCTGCATGCGCGCCAACTCCAGTTGCGACATGAGCTCGTACTGCGCGTCCTCCGCGCCGGCCAGAAGCTCGCGGGTGACGCGATTCTGGCTGATCTGCACGAACGGCACCGCGCCGGCTTCGCGCGCGGCCCGGATCAAGGCCACGGTCATCTCCACCGGGATGTCGAAGGCGTCGAGAAGGATCCGTTCGCCCGGTTGCAAGCGGGTGGAAAATCGGGTCAGCGATTGGGCGAGTTGGAAGTAGCGTGGATCACTCATGGCAAGACTTTACGGTTTACTCACTCTAATCGGGCGCGGGTGGGAGACGGTCGTGAGCAAATTCGGCGCAAACACGGCCCGAGGCGCACGATAGCGCGCCCCCGCCGGAAGGAAAGCCGGCCTGCCGCGGCGCCGGTGTCCCGCGCGAAAATGACGCCAGCCTTGGCGTTTGCCGCGTTTTGCTGACACAGTGCCCGTCCATGACAAACCTTGCTTCGTATCTGGAGAGACTCCCGCGCAACGCGCGCGCCATTCTCCTCACGCTGGCTTACGGCCTTACCGCCGGCCTGGCAGCGGTCATTTTCGAAGTCGGCATCAACGTATTTTTCGCGGGCACGTTCCAGCGGCTGGCCAAGGACACGCCGGCGGAATTTCTCGGTGGCACCTTTGGCGTCATCGTGGTCACCTCGCTGATCGCCGGCTATTTGCTCAATCGCTTCTGTCCGGAGGCGGCGGGCAGCGGCATCCCGCAGCTCAAGCTCGCCTTCTGGAAGGACTTCGGCTACGTG
>CAXUFU010000102.1:0-469 GCA_964250275.1 uncultured Chthoniobacterales bacterium
CGCGTGAAGCGCTCCCGGCCCTTTCCGCCCAGGTGAACCAATGGCTGACCGACAGCAGCAAGACCGTCAACGAGCGGCCGTCGCTCGATGCACTGGGTGATCTGCAATCCAGAGGGCACAAGCTGGCGACCGATTTGGGGGCGCAAAGTGCCGTCTTGAACGAACGCGCCAAGACGCTCGGCGACGAAGATAAGCAAATCGGCGCCGATCTCGCGCTGTGGACCCAGACGGAGAAGGACGCGCGAGCCGCGGACGCGCCCGCCGACACGCTGGAGCTTTGCCAGGGCGTTCTGACGGCGGCCAGGAACGCGGCCGCCAAGCTCAAGGAACGCCGCACCACCATTCTCGATCTGCAAAGCCAGGTCGGCGTGCTGAACGGCAAGTTGAACGCGGGGCTCGAGACGGTGGAGCAGGCGAATGCCGCGGCCTTGAAAACTCTTTTCGTGCGGGACAGCCCGCCGTTGTGGTC
>CAXUFU010000102.1:479-7966 GCA_964250275.1 uncultured Chthoniobacterales bacterium
ATCCAAACCGGGGCGAACGCCGGACCAGGCGACGCCGGCCTCGAGCCGCCTTCTCAGCAAGCCGCTGCCGCCTTGACTTACGCCCGCGAGCATCTGGATCTGATTCTGGCGCACGTGGCGATCTTTTGCGCGTTGTTGGGCCTCCTGTTCTGGCTCCGGCGCGGGTTACATCAGTGGACCGAAGAAGACCCGCAGCTCAGCCGGTCTGCTCCCATTTTCGACGTGCCGATCGCCACCGCGTTCGCGCTCTCGTTCCTGGTCAAAGGGAACATTTACGCGGGTGCGCCGCCGACCTTCCGGGCTCTCCTCGGCGCGCTGCTGCTCTTGCCCATGATCGTCTTGCTGCGCCGCTTGACGGACCCACGGCTGCACTCCGCCCTCTATTTTCTGATCCTGTTTTACCTGGTGAGCGAAGTCCGCACCACGCTCAATACCCTCCTGCTACTCAACCGCTGGATCTTTTCGGCGGAAATGGTCGCCGCCATCCTGGTGTTTTGGTGGGTGACGAAAACCGGCCGTAGCGGCCAGGCCGAAGCTGGGGCCGGTGCGGTGTTGGGCCGGTTTCCGATGTTCCTTTGTCGCATGGCCATCCTGCTCCTGCTGGGGGCGTTGGCCGTGGACGCGCTCGGCTACGCGCGGCTGGGAACCATGGTCGGAACGGGCGTCTTGCGGAGCTGCTACACGGCGGCGGTATTTTATACCTTGCTGCAGGTCCTCGCGGGTTTGTTGCTCATCGTCCTGCGGGCGCGGCCGCTGAGCATTTCGCATGTGGCTCGCCAGCATCACTCCACCGTGCAGCGGCGGGTTTACCGCGGCTTGCGCGTGCTCGCCATCCTGGCTTGGCTTTGGCTGACCCTCGGCTTCTTCGAGGTGCAACCGCTCGCGCACGACTGGATCGCGCGCGCGCTCGATTACGATCTGCCCACCGGCTCGCTGAAAGTCTCCGTGGGCCAATTACTGGGCTTTGCCGCCGCCATTTGGGTTTCCGTGCAGGCGGCGCGCGTGATCCGCTTTTTCCTCGAAGAAGAGGTTTTTCAGCACGTCCACCTTTCGCCCGGCTTGCCTTATGCGATCTCGACCATGGTCAACTACCTGGTGCTGTGCATCGGCATACTGGTTGGCTTGGGCACATTGCATGTCGGCTTCGATAAAATCACCATCCTGGTGAGTGCCTTCAGCGTCGGACTCGGCTTCGGGCTGCAAAACATCATCAACAACTTCGTCTCGGGCGTCATCCTCTTGTTCGAGCGGCCGGTGAAGGTCGGCGACATCATCCAGATCGGCGACGCGATCGGTGAGGTGCGCCGCATCGGCATCCGGGCGAGCGTTATCAGCACGCGCGACGGCTCCGACGTCATCGTGCCTAACGGCAACCTGATCTCCAACCAATTCACGAACTGGACGTACTCGGACCGGGCGCGCTATGTGGAAATCCCGGTCAGCATCGCCAGCGGCCCCGATCCCAACCACGTGCTGGCGCTGCTCAAGACCGCCGCGGCCGGCCATAACGCGACCAAGAATCAAGCGGCGCCCGAGGCTTACATCACGGCGCTCACTGCCAGCGGCATTAGTTTCGTCGTGCGCGCCTGGATCAGCCATTACGAGGACTGGGTGCAGGCGCGCAGCGAACTGTCCCTGGCGCTCGTTGACGCGCTCGCGCGCGAGGAGATCAAGCTGGCGTGAGCCATTCCCGCTGTAGCGGCGGTCTGCGACCGTCGATGCCCGGCTGTAGCGGCGGTCTGCCACCGGCGAGGCCAAAATCCCGCGCCCCAACGCCCACGCCGGTAATACCCCGCCGCTACAGCCGGAACGTTCGCGGACCTGCCACGGGCGGATTGAAGTTGCGTTTGCGTCCCGATGCGCGATGGTCGCGACTCAGATCGCAACCTTGGCCCCGCCCACGGGTTGAGTACAATGGGCCCCAGGATATCCTCTAGTCACCACTCCGCTCGGCAGCCTATCCCGGTCTAATCTCTTCCAACCCATTGCCACGCCCTGCTATTTGCCGGTTAGCAGGGCGTTTCTGTCTCCGCCATCATGATTGCAAGTAAGTCTTCGGAAAAGATCATCGAGATCGAGGGCAAGATCGTCTCCGTTCTCGCCGGAACGATGTTCCGCGTGCAGTTGCCCAATGGCCACTTGGTCCTGGCGCATATTTCGGGGAAAATGCGCAAGCGCTTCATCCGGCTGACCGCCGGCGATCGCGTGAAGATGCAAATGTCGCCTTACGATACGGATAAGGCCCGTATTGTTTACCGGCTCGGTTAGTCTCGTCTCGCACCGGTAAAACGGGAAGCATGGCCTCTCCTTTGGCCGTTCTGCGCCAGCCGCGCAACTCCGTCCCTCTGCCGCGGGCCATTCCGGGCTCGGGCTCGCGTGCCTCCGCGTACCGTTTTTTCCTGATCATTGGCGCGCTGGGTGCGCTCATCGTCTGGGGCCTGGCCAGCTTGTGGGGCCGGGATCCGGCGCTCCTTTTTTGGATCACGCTGGGGTATTTCTCCTACGAAGTCGGCCTCAACGTCTTGCTGGTCGCCGCCGCCTGGATCGGCATCCGCTCGCGCCGCCATCTGGGCGCTGACCGGGCTCGTCCGGCTGCCACGTCGCCGTTGGAGACGCCTGGCCTGAGTCTCCTGATTGCCGCGCACAACGAGCATGCCTGCATCTTTGCCACCCTGGAGAGCGTGTGCGCGCAAGGCGGGCCGGCGCCGCAGGTGATCATCGCCAGCGATGGCTCCAGCGACGGCATGAACGAGCAACTCATCGCCCGCTTTTCGCTCCGCCAGGACGCTGCCGCCGAGGTGTCCACCGCCGGGGCCGTCTGCTGGCGCCACGGTACCCGGCCCGGGCTGACGCTTCTGGTGCTGCCAAAGGTGGGCAAGGGTCGGGCGCTCAACGCCGGTTTGGCTCTGGTCTCAGCGGACATTGTTGTCACGCTCGATGCCGATACCCGCCTCGCCCCGGGCGCGTTGGCGGCGGTGGGCGCGGCCTTTGCCGCCGGCGACGTGGCAGCGGCGGGAGGTTTCGTCTACGTGCGCAACGCGGCGAGCGGCCCCTGGCTCGCGCGTTATCAGTATTGGGAGTATGTAAAAAATTTCATGTGGCGGATCGGCCTCGCGCACCTCGGCGTTTGCTTGCAGGTCTCGGGCGCGTTCGGCGCGTTCCGCACCCGCGTGCTGCGGGAAATCGGCGGCTTCAGCGGCACCAGCCTGGTCGAAGATTACGAGGTCATCTACCGGCTGCACGAGCGCATGAAATTGGCCGGCACGCGCTATCGTGTCGAGGTGGTCCCGGATGCGGTGGCGTACACGGAATCGCCTGAAACGGTGCCCTCGTTCGTCCACCAGCGCACCCGTTGGTTTGCCGGGTTTTTGCAAACGCTCTGGACGTATCGCCGGCTGGTCGGCGACCCGCGCATGGGGCTGGTGGGCGCGCTCATGCTGCCGATCAAGTGCGTGGACGCGGTCCTGCCGCTCTGGGGCTCGCTCTCGCTGGCCATCCTGCTGGCGGCCGCCGCCGGTGGAACGGTGCATTGGCAACGCGCGAGCCTGCTTTTATTCGCCGCCCGTTGGGGCGTGGATCTTTGCTTGGGCGCGGTGATGTGGCGCTGGCACCGCACCCTTTTCCCCGACCGGCCGCACGCCCTTCGCGGACCGCTGCTGACTCTCCACATGGCCACCGAGGGGCTGGTGTTCAATTGGTTCCGGCAGGTCGCGGTGCTCAACGCCTACGGCTGGTTTGTGCGCCGGGTGCAAAAGTGGCACCAGCCCCGCTGGGCGCCCTCGGCCTGAATCCCACATGCGGGTCCTCGAGACCGACCGGCTGCGGCTCGAGCCGCTCACCGTGAGCCACGCCGAAGCCATGTTCGAGGTCCTCGCAGACCCGCTCATCTATCGCTATCTCGACCGTCCGCCTCCGCCCTCGCTTGCGCACCTGCGACAAACCTACGCCCGGCAGGAAAAGCGCCGCTCTCCGGACGGCGCTCAGATCTGGCTCAACTGGGTCATTCGCCTCCGCCCTGAGCCACTCATGGGCTATGTGCAAGCAACCATCGTCGCTCCGCGCACGGCCTGGGTCGCGTATGTATTACGCAGCGAATATTGGGGTCACGGCTACGCCACCGAGGCGGTGGAAGCCGTGTTGTTGGAGCTGTCGGCCGCTTATGGCGTGAACCGTTACCTGGCGACCGTCGAAGGGGAAAACCAACGTTCCATCCGTTTGCTCGAGCGGCTGGGTTTTCGCCGCGGGGTGGGAGAAGACCTGGCGGGTCACGACCTTTCTCCCACGGAATGGCTGTTCGTCCTGTAACGTGTCATTCAGTTCAGTCTTGCAGGCTGCCTAGCAACGTCGCCTTTCCGGCTGTAGCGGCGGTCTATGACCGTCGGCGGGGCGATGAAAAATAAGCTGCTCCCATGGACAAATCGACTTTGACTTTCTTTTCAGATGAAACATTATATTGTTTCATATGAGAAAATACTCAAACCCGGTTAAGCCGGAAGCTGTCCATGGGCCGCCACTTCCTGAGCAGGCGACAGGTCCGGCCCATCCTCGGAAAAGCCATTTAGTCCAGTCTCTCGTTCGGGAGGCATCGGATACGGCCTGGGGCAGTGCACCGGCTTCGGCAGCGGTCATCCGCAGGCTGGAGGCCGGATTGGCCGTGCGGGAACTCGATGACTTGCAGAGCGGGCTCGATCTGCCCATGGAAAAGGTCGGTTCACTTCTCGGTATCTCCAAGGCCACGCTCCACCGCCGCAAAGCCGCCGGCCGGCTGGACACCTCCGAGTCTGACCGTGTGGTGCGCTTCGCCCGTTTGCTGGGCAAAGCAATCGCGGTGCTGGAAAATGCCACCGAGGCGCGCCTCTGGTTGAGTTCTCCTCAGTTCGGCTTGGGCGGCGCGATTCCGCTGGAGTATGCCCGGACGGAGGTGGGTGCTCGCGAGGTAGAAAACCTCCTAGGCCGCATCGAGCACGGCGTTTACTCATGAGGCTGGCAGCCTGGCGCATCGTCAAGGAACGCCATGCCGCCACGGCATTTTCCGGCGAGGGCGCCTTCCGCTACGGCGGGCGCTGGAACTCGCCCGGAGTGCGGATCGTTTACACGAGCGGCACGAAGGCGCTGGCGGCGTTGGAAACGCTGGTGCATCTCAATCCACCGGTGGCGTTCCGGTACGTGGTCTTCCGCGTCGAGTTTGAGGAGGCGCTCGTCGAAAAAGTTGCCGCCGCCGACCTACCCGGTGGCTGGTCCGACGAACCGCCGCCGCCCGCCGCGCAAGCGGTGGGGGACCGCTGGGTAAAACAGGCGCGCTCGGCGGTGTTGGAACTGCCGAGCGTCATTATTCACGGAGAATCGAACTGCCTGCTGAACCCGGCCCATCCCGAGTTTAAGCATATCGCCATCGTCGCGCCGGAAGACTTCGCGTTCGATTCTCGCCTACTCTGACCGGGCTTGTCCCGGGCACGGCGATGCGCCCTGCGCAAGCGCGCCAGCCAGGGCGTGTGACACCCTGACCCGGCTCAGAGCGCGCCCGGGCGCTTCTGCGGCATTTCTCCCGACCCCCAAAATGACGTCAGGAACTGCATGGCAACCGACCCGCGCCACGGAAACTCCGGTCGGGGCGGCAGGCGGATGTGGCTCTGTGCGCCGGACGCGTCGAGCGGCAGGTCGTCCAGATTCTCAAACCCCATCGCCCAGTCTGTAAAGCGCGCTTGGGCGACGGGGATATCCGCCAACGTCACGACATGTTTATGCCGCGGGTCGACGCGGATTTTAGCGTACAAGGCGCGCACCGCCGTCTCTTCGCCCTCCAGCGCTTGCATGAAGAGGCCCCGTTTGTAGAGCAGGAGCCCGGTGATCCCCGACCGGCTGTTGTTCGCGCGCGCCTGCTGCAATAAGACCGCCAAATCGTCCCGCGAAAATTCCGAGGTAGCCGTACTGGAGTAGACGAGGTTCAACATGGCGCATTCACTTCGACTCCGCCCGGGCGATTGGCCGGATAATCAGCCTGTGGCGGTTTCCCGGTTAATACCAGGCCGGACTATGTCCGCTCCGCCGGCAAGGGCAGTTTCTGGTTCAACGGCACGAATTTAGCTTCCGAGTCGCTCTGGAAACACGTAAATCTTCGCCTGATGCCACAGTCCGCCACTTGTCAGCCGAGTGCCGTGCCGGCGGTTGTTGCCGCCTCGCCGTTCCGGCGCATCCACCACTTTATCGAGGCGGCGGCCGCGCGGACGCCGGATGCCGTCGCGCTGATCCACGGCGCGGAAAGCGTGACGTATCGCGAGCTGGACGCCCGGGCCAACCGTCTGGCGCGCCATTTGCAAGACCTCGGTGTCGGGCCCGAGGTCATCGTGGCGATTTGTTTGGAGCGTTCGATCGGCGCCATCCTCAGCATCCTGGCCGTGCTCAAGGCCGGCGGCGCCTACCTGCCGCTCGACCCCGCGTATCCGAGCGACCGCCTGGCGTACATGCTGGAGAATGCGCGCGCGTATCTTTTGCTCACCGAGCCGGAAGTCTGGCTGGGCCGCGCCGCGCCGGGCCGGATGCTTTCGTTCCGGGCCTTCGAATCCGCCCAAAAAGGGCCCTTGAACGGAACGCCTCCGGCCATGCTGCCCACGGCGGCAGGTGACGATCCGCTGGCGTACGTGATTTACACCAGCGGCTCGACTGGCAAACCGAAAGGCGTGGCGGTGGCCCATGTCTCCACCTGTCATCTTATCCGCTGGCACGCCGCTCACCTGCCGGTCCCGCCGGGAGCGCGCGTGTTGCAAAATGCCCCCTTAAGTTTCGACGTTTCCGTGCAGGAACTGTTTGCCACCTTCGCGGACGGCGGCACCCTGGTGCTGATCGACGAGGCGTTGCGCCGCGATCCACCGGCCTTGCGCACTTTCCTGGCCGAACAACGCATCGCCCGGCTTTTTCTGACGCCCGTTTTGCTCTACCGCCTCGCGGAACTGCCTGGGCCGCCGCTGCCGGACCTGCGCGACGTCATTGCCGCGGGCGAGCAACTGCGCATTACCCCGGCCGTCGTTCGCCTTTTCTCCCGGGACACCGGCGCCGCTCTGCACAACCAGTACGGCCCGACCGAAACGACGGTCATCACGCATTCGCATCGCCTGACCGGGCCCCCGGAAAGCTGGCCGCTGCTGCCGCCGCTCGGGCTTACCATCGAAGGCGTGGAGCCCTTGCTGCTCAGCCCCGACCGCCAGCCCGTACCCGCCGGCCAACCCGGCGAGCTCTACTTCGGCGGCCGGACGGTCTCGCGCGGTTATCTGCACGATCCCGCCCGCACCAACGCCGCCTTCCTGCCCGATCCCGCTCATCCCACCGATCCCGCGGCCCGCATCTACCGCAGTGGCGATCTCGCCCAGCAAAATCCGGACGGCACCTGGCAATTCCTCGGCCGGGCCGACGATCAGGTCAAAGTGCGCGGCTTCCGCATCGAGCTCGGCGAAATCGAGGCGGTGCTTGCCCGCCATCCGGCCATCGAGCAG